>CALLPS010000302.1 GCA_938015355.1 uncultured Pleurocapsa sp. | reverse complement strand
GATGTTAGCTTTTGGCGGCAATTTGACGGGATTTAACTGTATTAATTATTTTTCTCGTAACCTAGATAATATTTTGATTGGTCAATATTGGGGAGGAGGACAATTAGGTCTTTACTCCAAAGCCTATCAGCTAGTTTTATTACCAATTCAGCAGATTAATGCTCCAATCAATAGTGTGGCGTTGCCGTTGTTGAGTCGCGTACAGACTGATTCACAGAAGTATGTTCATTACTATTATAAATTTGTTTTAGCGATCGTCTTTTTAGGAATGCCTCTGGTGGCATTTTGTTTTGCCATCACAGATAAGCTAATTCTCTTCGTCTTAGGAGAACAATGGCTTGATGCCGTTCCCATATTTAAGTTTCTCGTCCCTGCTGCCTTTATGGGAACGTTTAACTTAGCAGGTGCTTGGGTCTATCAATCCCTGGGAAGGACGGATCGCCAATTGCGGATTGGTGTAGTCATATCTACTATAGATATTCTTATTTTTCTGGTCAGCGTCCGCTGGGGAGTAATTGCAGTAGCAGCGGCTTATGGGCTATCTCGACCTTTAATCTGGTTTCCTCGGTTTATCTACTGCTATCACGGTACACCACTCAAGTTAAAACGCCTAGGCGCTACCTTAGCCCGACCAGCTTTTGCTTCAATTGTGAGTGCAGGTTTAATTATGCTGTTAGATAGTACCCTGCTAGCTAATATGCAGATCTGGTTATCACTAATCATTGATGGTTTAGTTTATGGCTTGTTATATCTCGCCATTTGGACGATTCTACCCCAGGGAAAACAAACCTTGCTTGAGCTTTTCCAACTAATCAAAGAGTTTAAAAAGTTTAAAAAATCTGTTAAGTAAACTTAAAGCAGAAGAAGATAAAATTAAATTTATGAGATATTTAATTAGATTGGGGATTGTCTGGTTTTCTCGCCAGATTGCGAAACTAAACAACCTCATGTATATTCGTTTTTCATACCATTTTTCACCCCTATAAGTTTAATGATCTTGGCAAATAAAAAAATTATTCTCTGCAAATGGATATAATAGCCAAAGAAAAAGTCCATTTTTTAGATATTTATTTTTCATGTCTTTTTTTGGGGGTATTATCACATCAATACTTATAAAAGGTTACAAAAGAATTTTTTTAATAGATACTGACAAATAGATTCTAAACTAATTGTGGTGATGTAATAAGCTGTTATTCATTTATTTTGATCGCACACAAGCCTTGCTATAAGGGGTCTGGACTGCAAAAATCCCAATTTAAATGCGTGTCAGCTTAAGACTATTATATTAAGGTATTTAAAAGAAATTTTTATGGCTCGTGAAATTAAAGGAAGATTTTTTTTAGTCGGTTGTCCTCGTTCGGGGACAACTTTGCTGCAAAGTTTGATTGTCGCCCACAGTCAAATTGCTTCCTTTCCTGAATCTAAGTTTTTCCAAAAAATAGTAACTTCTCAGTCTATTTATGAAAAATTTAATCTCGCGCCCCTAACTGCAAGAAAAGTATTTAATTCATTCCTGGAGGATATTGATAGCTCAGATTTAAAAAATTTACTACCCTTAAATGCAGTCTTTATCCCACAATATGTTGATAGCTTTATCAAGGTATTAGATACCGTCACTCTACAACAGGAAAAAAACTATTGGTTAGAAAAAACCCCCGAACATCTAAGAAGAATTAATGTGATCGAAAAGTTAGTAGATGGTGCTAAATTTATTCATATTGTTCGTAATGGAGTAGATGTGGTGGCTTCACTCTATGAAATGACTCAAAAATATCCTGAGATTTGGGGACAACCACGAGAGTTAGAACAATATATTAATCGCTGGGAAAATGATGTTTTAATCAGTAGTCGTCACTTACACAAACCAAATCATATTTTAG
Source organism: uncultured Pleurocapsa sp. (assembly GCA_938015355.1). Taxonomy (GTDB): domain Bacteria; phylum Cyanobacteriota; class Cyanobacteriia; order Cyanobacteriales; family Xenococcaceae; genus Waterburya. Next base: position 7,611 of record CALLPS010000302.1, on the reverse strand, counting down.
TTAGATACGAAAGTTTATTAGCTAATCCCACAACAACCTTAGAAGAAATCTGTAAATTCTTAGAAGTAACTTGCGAGCCATCTATGTTGCAAAACCGTCTTAATGTTTCTAGTAACCTGATTCGCCAAAGAGAACATTGGAAACAGCTCGTTAATGAAAATCTGCGAAAACCTAACTTTGACAAGTTTTATCGAATTTTTGATGATAGTCAACGAGAATATATTGTGACTCGCATACAGCAAAGCAATCTCGATTTAGATAATCTTCCCCAGAGTAACGAGGGCGATGTCGTTACCGATTGTCCCTGTCTAATCTAGAATTCTTGTTGTAATACTTGCCTCAATATTTCAAATATTTCAAAATTATTCGAGGATTAGATAAAATAATCCAGATATCAAGCATGAATTAGAGGCTATATGGTAACCAGACGAGTTGCAGATATTCTGAAAAATGGTCAACCAGATGAATCCGTAACCATCCAGGGATGGGTACGCACTAAGAGAGAATTAAAAGGATTTTCTTTTGTCGAAGTTAATGATGGCTCATCTTTAGCGGGTTTACAAGCAGTTTTAGATGCCAGTTTGCCAGATTATGAAGATATCCTCAAACAGTTGGGAACAGGTGCTTCAGTAGAGATTGTAGGTAAGCTGGTGGAGTCTCCAGGAAAAGGGCAAAAAATCGAAATGAAAGGAGAGTCTGTAACTGTCTATGGCACTGCCGATCCCGAAACCTATCCCTTACAAAAGAAACGTCACTCCTTTGAATTTCTGCGTACTATTAGTCATTTGCGATCGCGCACTAATACGATGGGGGCTGTATTTCGAGTACGTAACGCTTGCGCTGCGGCAATTCACCAGTTTTTTCAGGAGAAAAATTTTCTCTGGATTCATAGTCCCATTATTACCGCTAGTGACTGTGAGGGTGCAGGAGAGTTATTTACCGTTACCAATTTAGATCTGAATAATTTGCCCCAAAACGACGAGGGAAAAGTAGATTATAGTCAGGACTTTTTCGGCAAGCCAGCTTATCTTACTGTTAGTGGACAACTACAAGCAGAAGTAATGGCAATGGCATTTCAAAATGTTTATACTTTTGGCCCTACTTTTCGAGCAGAGAATTCTAATACTTCCCGTCACTTAGCCGAGTTTTGGATGATAGAACCTGAGATGGCTTTCTGCGATCTTGAAGGGGATCAAAATTTGGCTGAAGAGTTTTTAAAATATATTTTTAAATATGTTTTAGAACACTGTCCCGATGACTTGGAATTTTTTAATAAGTGGGTCGATAAATCAGTATTGGCGAATGCTGACAATATTATAAGTAATGAGTTTGAAAGAGTTACCTATACGAAAGCCATCGAATTATTAGAAAAAGCCAAGCAAAAATTTTATTTCCCTGTAGAATGGGGCATTGATTTACAGTCAGAACACGAACGCTATTTAGCAGAAAAACTGTTTAAAAAGCCCGTAATTGTGACCAATTATCCCAAAGATATTAAAGCCTTTTATATGCGCCTGGATGAAGGAGAAAAAACCGTCTCGGCTATGGATGTTCTTGCCCCTGGTATTGGTGAAATTATTGGTGGTTCACAGCGGGAAGAACGGCTTGATGTCTTAGAAAGAAGGATTCAAGAAATGGCGATCGAAGCTGATGATATTTGGTGGTATTTAGATTTGCGTCGTTATGGTACTGTTCCCCATGCTGGCTTCGGTTTGGGATTTGAAAGATTAGTACAGTTCATGACAGGAATGACTAATATTCGAGATGTAATTCCTTTCCCCAGAACACCTTTAAGTGCAGACTTTTAGGGGACGATGTTTAATCTTAAAACAGTCTTATTCTGAATATAAAAGTAGGAGAAATCTAGTTTTTTCTACTTTTTTTCTTTCTTCAGCAACTGCTAGCAAAAAAATATTTAATGACAAGAATTGCGATCGCCAATTTAAACTACAACATAAATTATTTTGTTAATAGGTAGGAATATTCTTACCTGCTCAAACTAAATATTAGTTATTAATAATTACAAATAGATTTATGAATACAGTTAAAAAACTTGGTACGTTTGCCATTGCACTAACGGCAGTTTTAGGATTTAAGTTCCATAGCAAAGCGAGTACTGCTAAAGAAGTAAAACAAAAAATGATCGCTGTCTGTGCTTCTGATCAAGACTGCTCTAGTGCCGTTAATGCCTATTTTAAGAGTTGCTTTGATGATAGCTATCGTATGGGTAGTCGTCGTCGACCTAGTAGTCTTGATACCCAAAAACTTGCTGGATGTATTAACAGTAATTCAGGAATCGAATTCTTCGGTATTTAAGAAAAGAGGAATCTTAGCGATAAAAATAACAGTTTGAGAAACAATAGATTATCTAGATTATCAAAATGGTAGGTTTAACTAATTCGTTACATATTTTGAAGTAAATGATAATTAAATGCCATTAATAAGAGATAATTAGGCTGAATTTTAAATAAATTTTGACCTGAAATAGTATTTTTCTACCTTAATGCACTTTAGCAGTGGAAAAATTTTTTAGTTAACTGGAGATTAATAACACAAATGATCTATTCAACTCTCATGGCAGCAACTTCATCTTTTCCTTTATCTGATGGCTGGACTCCAGTGACAGGTATCGTCATGATTCTTTGTACTGTTATAGCGATCGCTATTGGTAAATCGACAATGCCTAATCCTGGTGTTGGTCAAGCCTTACCAATGCCTGAAATGTTTGGTGGTATGGGCTGGCCTGCTTTATTAGCAACCACTAGTCTAGGTCATATCATTGGCATTCTTACAATTGTCCTGCTAGATAGCTACGGTATTGTCTAAAATTATTCTAAAAAAAAGAATAATCGGCAAAAACAGGTGTGCAACTGTGGAATTATTATTGGAAACCAATAATCTCTACTTAGGACACGATATCGAAAATTTATTTACCTAAAGCGCCCTTAGATAAAGAATAACGCTAGTTTTTAAAATTCTGATTTTTTTCAGTGATTTTTTCAGTGATTAGTTTTGTTTATATTCCTCTAGCAATTTAGGTAAATAATCATAACCATCAACGCCGATGAGACTGATAATTTGCGATCGCTTTTGCCCCAAAATATTATTAAATTCTGACTGTCCAATTTGTCCTTGGAGAATAGACAGTAAACCTGCGACTTGTCGCCATTCAACTGAGTTGATTTGCTCCAGCAGGTACATCCCCAAGCTGCCGTAAGTAATTGCTGCGGGGCGGTCTTCAATACTATAGTAGGCTTCAGCAAGATAAGAAAAACTTAATCCCTGGAGATAAACATCTCGGGAATACTGGGCTAATTGCGCTCCCTTGGTTAAAGATGCGATCGCTGCTGTGGGCTGTTCTAAAATGACATAGGCAATACCCAGACTGCTATGACCAAAGGATTGGCTTTGGTCATCTCCTTGTTTTTTAGCTAGCTCTACTCCAGACTCTAAGTAGCGAATTGCCTCACTATAGTCTTCTGCTGCCATACTATCAAGCTGTCGGGCGGCAAATACCTTGGCATAACCTAAATTAACCGAAGCATTAGCTTCTCCTAGTTTATCTCCCACTTGTCGAGCAGCAATCAAAGCTCTCTGGCTATATTTAAGGGCTTCACTATAGTTTTTTTGATTAACGCTAGTGCGACTGAGGTGATTCAAATTAGCAATTTCACAAGGATAGTCATTCGCTGCGATCGCAATTTCTAAGGCTTCTTGATGAAAAATGACTGCTTTCTCGTAATCCCCCACAGCTCGCTGGGAATAGCCTAATAAAGTCAGGATACGGGCTTTTTCTTCTGTTCCCTCAACTTCCTTCAAGGGTTCGTCAAAATAGTCAAGAGTATCCTGTAAGTAGTCTCCTGAAAAAGAGGCAAAGACACCGCTATAAAGAGGAAAATCTGGTCGTTGAGCAAAAGTCCGCAAAATTTGCAGCATCACGAGAAAACAGCCATCAGCCAGGGCGGGCTTACTATCAACAAATGCCTGCCAAAGTTCACACCAAATAGAAGCAAAGGTAAGCAGAGTGCTGTAGGAAAGTTCTTTACCAAACTTGGAATCATAAGGCTGTTGATCATACCAGGTAACTAAACCCCGCTGGAGATATTGCAGTAGAATTGCTAGTTCAATCCAAGCTCTTAATTCTAAATTATGAGCAACTTGGGCAAAGGATTTAGTAGACTGCTGTTGCGCCAAGGTTTGAAATAGCTGTTTGGGTAAGGGACTAGATATTTTCTGAGCCCAGATGCGCCAGGGATTTGGTTTTTCGGAGCCAAAACCAGAGAAGTTGCTCCCTGATCCATACATCCAGCTAACTAAGTCTTCTTCGAGGATGGTAAATGATTTTAAGCCCTCGGTAATTCCTGTGGCTAACTGTTGCCATTCCTGAGCAAGGTTCGCATCTTCTTGACTTTCTGCTGCCAGCTTCAGATTTTCGGACAATTTATGGAGTTCATCAATACTCAGGGGAACATCTTGATTCGGATCGATCGCATCTACCGTCCTTAAAAAATAATCTTCTGGCTCCCCCTCGATGATACTTTGAGCCGTTTCGGATATTTCAGCATCAACTTGATTCTCTTCTTGCCAACGCTCCCACTGCTTCTCAATGGTTTGTAATGCTCGTAATATTCGTGCTGCTTTTAGTTTGCTTGATAACTCTGCCTGGGTGGCTTCTATTCGTTGACCCAGACAACGTTCTAAGACCTCTCCTGTGCCAATTTCTACTTTATCTACCAAAATCCGATAAACTCGCTCGACGGAACTTATTTTTCCTTGAAGAGTAAGTTCAACAATCTGATCAATGAGGGCAAAGTAGCGATCGCTTAATGATTCGGACACAATAACTAATTAACTGACTGAAAAAGCTATTATACCTTCTTGGGAATCGTGACAGAGTAAACTGTTGAAAAATAGTGAATCAGGAAAAGTAACTCAATCTAAGACTAGTTCAATGGCAAGATGAGCCATATAATTGGTTGTTATCGCCCAGCTAATCGGCTAAAAATGACCAAAGCTAAGATTAAATTGTTTATTGTCGATCACGACTCGATCTTTCGTTTGGGTTTACGAACTGTGATCGCACAATATGCTGATTTTGAGATTATCGGGGAGGGAAACTTCAGCAATGATACCCTGCGAGAACTTACTCAAGGTTTGGTACTGAATGTATTAGTGATTGGGATTGGTTATGGTAGCAGAGACTCGGACTCGGAAATTTCTGGTTGGGAGTTAACTCAGAAGTTGAGACAGCTATATCCGCAACTACCATTGTTTGTGTTGACTGCTAATTTTTCAGCTTCACAATTAGTCAAGCTCAAGTCTTGGGGTGTTCAGGGTAATTGCGATCGCAGTGCGAGTATTAATACGATTATCACTGGTTTACAGACCGTTGCCTATGGCAATACTTATTGGCAAACCCAGCATCATTCACCACGACTTTGGCAACAGATTCTCTCTCGTCTCAGTAAGCCTGGCAGAATAGAATTGGAAGAGACACTGCACGCAATAGAGTCGGAATTAGCTAATCCTAATTTGTCTGATTGGGAACGAGTTTTTTTGGTGGGGCGTAAACGAGAATTGTTAACGGCTCGTTGGTTATCGAATCGTTTGGTTGCATCCGAAATTACTTTACCTGAGGATAATGCTGCGATCGAATCCTCTAAGACAGAGATTATTCCCCTTGCAACTACGGAGTTGGCACCGTTACCAGTATTTGCCGATTCTGCCAACAAAACAATTTTTGAACGGGTAGTAACGGATATTCAAATTGGATTAAACAACCGAACCGAAATCCTGCTGGAAATTGATATTCTGCGACCAGAAATTCAAAAAAGTTTGTGTCATTTAATCTTAAAACGTCTGAGTGAAACTATTCCCCAGATTCCCATTGCCAGTACTTTAGAGCAAGATTATCTTCCTTATTTACAAGATCTGTGGTCATGGAGTACGAGCTATTTTTTTGCACAATATTATGGTCAATTAAATACTGAAGAAAATCAACAGTTAACCTATGTAGTCGAACAAGAATTTGAGATAGTTAAGCAAAATCTTTTTAATTATCTTTATGGGATACCTGAATTGTTTGATTACTTATTAGGGCAACCTGGTTTGATGATCGATAATATTTCCTATCAATCTGATGATCCAGAGGCGATCGCCAGAATTGAATTTTTGTTACATAATCTACTGCTCAATCTCGCTAATGGAGTGATGCAAGTAATGCTGAATAATTTTTACGATCTAGAAGTTTTTAAATATAAACTATATAAGCCTGAGTATCGTAGCGATCGCGAATTAGCTCGTTTTCGTAATCAATTATCTTGGAAATATCGCCAAGAAACCTATTTTACTCATCCCCAAAATATCTTTGAAAGTCGCCATCGTCTATTTGTCTTAAACAGTGGGGTAATTAGAACTATGTATGTCTATGCTCCCCGTAAAGCCGAGTTGGAGCAACTTACAGGGATACCTTGGCTCTCGACAATTATAATTGAAATTCGTGATGCGATCGCGCCATTAGTACGAAAATTTATTGCTCTAGCTGGTAACACCGTCGTATTTGTTTTAACTCAGGTAATTGGGAAAGGTTTAGGTTTAGTTGGTCAGGGAATTATTCAAGGAATTGGCAGCACCATTAAAGATATTCCTCGGAATAAGAAAAAACCCTGACCTTATTAAAGTACAGAGTTTTTATGATTATTGGTCAGATAGCTGTTATAAAAGCCAAAAATTACTGATCAACTATTGATTATCTTGTTTAGGATTAGAGTCTCTGTCTAATAAATCCTCTAAAAATTTGAAAGAGATATCATCTGCTTCTTCTGAGAAATCCGCAATTGTTTCTTGGTCATTCTCTTTTTGAACAGAATCAACATTATCAGTATTCAGGGTGTCTAGCCATTCTGAAATATTGTCAGTGCTCTGAGTCTGAGTTGGGGTTTCGAGACTATCTAACCACTCAGAAATATTGTTCATATCATTGGATTGATCGTCCGACAGACTGGTAATCTCAGCAGCATTGTTGCTTAGTAGATCTGAAGTTGTGCTATTGGCAGACTCTTCAAAACCTAAATCATCCAAGTTAATGTTTTGGTTAGTAGTTGATTTAGTTTCGTTAGTACTAAAAGCAATTTCATCTAAACTGAGCTCGGAAGTATTAGCCGCATCATCAAAAGTGATGTCGTCCAAACTAGCATTAATACGAGTATCTGCATCATTAAAAGCAATCTCATCTAAACTGAGTTCGGAAGTACTAGTCTCATCATCAAGAGTGATTTCCTCTAAACTAACCTCTGGCATATTAGCCGTATCATCCAGGGTGATGTCTTCCAAACTAATATCCCCATCACTAGAGCTAGTTTCTAATGAAATATCAACATCATTTAATTCTGAGGTAAATTCAGCATCGACAGGCTCTTGATTATCCTGATTACGATTGAAGAATCCAGAAGCAGCAGCGGCGGCTCCCCCTAAGGCAGCAGCGCCTCCTGCTAATGCAGCTCCCCCTGATTCCGTAACTCGATTAACTATTCCAGTGTCTGCATCCCCAGAGCGTAAGACTCCACCTCGCAAGCCATAGTCCCGAAGCAAACCTTCACGCTCAAATCCCAT
>CALLPS010000301.1 GCA_938015355.1 uncultured Pleurocapsa sp. | reverse complement strand
TAAAAAAATAAGTAAGACTCCAATTGCACTAATCTTAGAGCAAAACCTACTAGATGGTGCTACCTACTAGATGGTGCTACCTACTACCTACTACCGAAAAACGATTGACAAACAACACTTGCCCTTAACTTGTCACGAATGGTCTTTAATAGTAATTTGTTCTGATTCGAGTTTAAACTTGGTAATGAGTAGTCAACTACTAGGATTCCAAAATTCCAGGTTATTAAAAAAGCCAAAATCTTGATAATCATTGGTAAAGGAGTTAATACCTCACCAAAAGTATCAGGAATTTGACTAAAACCTCGTTTAGCTTCTTGATGATATTTATCTTTTTTAGATAGTAACCCGATGAGGGCTCCAGAATCTAAAACTAATCTTTTCATCAGCGAAGATTTTTATCAGTAGAAGCATCAACAGGAGCAGATTTTACCATTCCTGCTAATTCTAATAATCTTTCTCCGTTACGGGGGCGCAATTTATCTTTGAGGGCAACTTGGACAACACTAGAAGCATTTTCTTGAGGATGTTGTTCTAGGTAATCGCTCAAGTGCTCCCACAATTCATCTGGTATATATAATGTCCGTCTCATTTGTTTTCTTATTGGTACAACCCTAGTTGTACTTTAGCATATTATTTTTTTGTAGAGCGATCGCACCTCTTATTTAAGAAAGGCGATCGCATTTCTGTTTCATTCTATTTTTTCAACTTTAGACGACCAAACTGTAAAAAGTGCATCAGTTAATTTAGCTGGCAACTATTAAGAATCAGCAAGGAACAAGGAATGCAATTACCCTCCTGTTCGGGTAAGCATGACCCATTCTAAACTAAGCGAGATAAACTAATATGAGGATCTAATCAAATGTATAATCTTACTCCGAAAACAAAACAAGCTACGGAAACAAATCACCTCTCAGACTTCAAAAACAAATATGCTCAATTGTTACCAGACTCGAAAATCAGTAGAGTTCTCATTGCTGATGAAGAAGCCGAGGTCAGGAATGCTTTATCCGTCGCCATTCGACGCTGGGCGCAAGAAGAACAAAGAAACGTACAAATAATTGTCGTCGAAAACGGACAGCAAGCCATAGATTATGTAAAAAAAATGAGCCAGACAAATCCACTCTTCTTGGCAATTCTCGATCTGCGGATGCCTGAAATGAACGGAATAGAAGCGGCTGAAATTATTAGTGATTTTTGTCCAGAATTGCCCATTATTATTACCGCATCACACGATGAAATCGACGAAAAATTAATTCAAAAAGCTGATGAATTTGCCACTAAAAACACCCACATGGGTTTTGTTGTTCGCACTAGCAGTTCTCATCTCTTAAAAGTAGCTTTGGAATTTGAAATTGCGAAGCTAGAAATTCCCCAAGAGGAGCGAGAAGAAGAAGAGGATATCAGCTTACTTGGCAATTTAAAGGGGAAATTGAGCGCATTATTAAATTAAATGGTTTGTCCCTAAGTAGGTCGGCAGAATAATTTATAAGACTCGAACCTGAAAATTTATTCCCAGTCCCCAATCCCTAGTACCTAATCCCAAAAGAGACCATCTTATATTTAATTACACCCACCTACTTATCTCCCCATCCAAAATTAGTAAATGAGGCATAAATTATGTTTAAGATTAAATCCTTCAAGAGAAACAGAATTGGTCAAAAAAACTTGACAGGTGTTGAGAAGAAAAGAAAGATAAACCTCATGAAATCTTGCATCTTGACCATTGGACTACTAGCAACACTTAATCTTGTAGGTTGTGGCAAGGAAGATAATTCCTCCTCATCTATAGGGGATCAATCCCCATCAGTCTCTAAGAGTGAAACTGATAGTAAGGCGAGACTAGCAAAGCTTTGTAACTCCAGCAATAGTCTGACGGCTTCTTATGAAACCAAACAATATTGGATCAGTATCTGTGATGAGGAAAATCAACTATTCTTCGTCAGACAGTTCAAGTCAGATCTTAGTCAATTAATTCGACTTCCTGCTTATTGGAATACAGAAAATTCTGGTTTTTCTGCTAGTAGTGGCGATACTATCTACGCTGTTAATGGAGAAGGCTTAAAAGTTTGGCAAGATGGTCAATTAGTCCAAGATCCCATAATCAACCAGTCTGGTGACAAACTCAATATCGTAAATATTGTAACCCACCTCAAACTACCAATAGTCTTGAAGACTATCGGTGCAGGATTACTTCTAACAGCTTTATATATCTATGGAAAACCTTATATTCATCGGTTAGGCAGCAATGGCAGAGCGATCGCATATGTAGTTAGCATTGTTGCTTGGCCAGGTATCGTGGTGGCTTGTTTAGCGATCGCTGAGATTCCTCTGGGGGTACTCGCTTCCTTAACTGGTGCGTTAGCTTTTGGCTTTTCTTTTGGTTCGAGACAAGTCGTCGAAAATGCTGCTACTGTAGCCTTAAACCTAAGAGATGACGTTTACGAAGTAGAGGATATTATTGGTTTTGCTGGTGATGATGATTTTTATCGAGTTGCTGATATTAAGACTTCTACGGTTAAACTCGTTTCACTAGCAGGAAATGCGGGTCGTGTTCTCAATATTTCTCCTAGCGTACTAGCACAGAAAGAGTTTGTTAACTATACCCAAGATGGGCATGGGACTCTGTGTAAGTGGGTGTTTCCCATATCTCTCAAGGCTCAGATTGCCCAACCAGGCAAGGGAGATATGACGAAGATGGAAGATACTTTACTCCAAGCTGCCAAAGAAGTTCAGACGTGGATCATTCAAAACACTAAACATCCAGAAGCTAAAGCGGCTTTTGCTGCCGAAGCAAGTAAAGAAAAAGGTCGTCAGGATATTCCTGCGGGGGTGTTTCTAACCAAGGTAGAGAAATTCATTCATCACTATGCTATTGCCCTCTGGATTCCAGGGATTGAAATTTATCGAGTGGCTTCGATTAGCAATGAACTATTCCATCGTGTTTGGCACCATGCGGTTGAGAATCATGACATTGAATTAGCTACTGCCGATACAGCCGATGATACAGACATGGTTGAAGCAACTCAAGCGATCGCTCAATCTCTTCGAGAAAGTTTAGGTACGGTTTCCAAATCGAATGGAAATCGTCAGCCCAGCATGAAATCCTAAGCTAATCTACACCAAAGCTGCACATTCATTAACTACATTAAAGCTACATAGTTATTAACTACAAACATGAATCGCTTCTCCTTTCGGATACTTTTTTTTCTTGTTAGTTTTACCTTGTCTCTAGCTTCCTACTGCTTAGATTCCAAGGTGGTCAAGGCTAATGAACCTCCTCCTAATTCTGAGCTGGTTAGTCTTAATCAGTCGTCAGATAAACTACTATTAGATGTTACCAACCAGCTACTCATAAACTCAGTCAATCGCATGGGAAACTTTCCAGCAATTCTCATTATGAAAATGACGATATTTTAGAGAATATGAGTTCAATTAAACTCAATTCTTTCATGAGCCAATTGAATTTTACTGGTTTGATTTTTCAATTAATTCTCTAATTCTTTTTCCCAAATGAATTTTGGCATTGTCCATTCGCGATCGCTTTTTTTTTCTGCTGCGTGCAGAGTTTTTTTTAACGCTATAGTTTAATTTTATAGTTATTCTTCCCATTGTCGCTCTACTTACTCGAACTCCTGTCTTTTCTTGCAGTAAGTCACATAACTCTTCAAGAGTTGCATCATTATTACTTTCAATTATTTCTATAACAAAATTGTATCCTTGTTCGAGAGCTAACTCACATATTGATTGACGAGAATAGAGGTTATCTCCTAACAATGTTATTTGCTTCTTTTCTCTCTCTACAGGATTTTTTAATAGCCACCTTTTAACTGCTGCATTTTCACAGTCTTGTTTGGTTTTACCATCTTGTTTTTTGATAAATTCTGGAGGAAAATTAATTACTTGCTTACTCTGGGGAGCTACAATTACTGGGGTAACTACTTGATGGTAATAAGTTACCGAACCATTTCTATGTTTTCGATAGTTACAATGAGGACAATTAAGTTTTTTTGAATGATAATATTCTGTTCCATCTAATGCTATTAATAGCTGATTATTCAAACATTTAAACTGTTCTATTACCTGATTATTTTCTATCCATTGATGAGTAGTTCTGAATACTTCAAATACTAATTTAGCTGGAATCGGGTCTAATAATTTTCTAATTTGATTATCACAGGGTATTTCTGACAAACCAAATAAACTTTGACCATTATCTTTACCTTTTTTTTGCTTCATTAAACGTTGATGCTGCAAAAAAGAAGGTGATTGGGTAAAGAATACAGAAAACGCAGCTAAAACTGCATTCTTTACAGTATATTTCTTATTCTCTCCTTTTCGATTATCTGGTAAGTTCTTTAATTCTTGGTCTAAAAATTCGATTAACTGTGAGGTAGAAATGGTAACAGCTTTTTGATTCATGTAGTACAAAGCCAAAGTCGATTAGGAGGAGCCGATCTCCGTTCCATCTCTATAATTTCATGATTTAACCAAAAATTAGCCCTAATTCAGGTTAGTTCTCTATTTTTTGCCTAGAACTAAATTCCCCTTTTTTCCAAAATGAGAATTGCTGTCAATCTTAATTGCTGATGGATTGTCTTTTAGCTTCGTAGAGTAATAAAGCAGCCGCGACAGAAACATTAAGGGATTCCACTCCATTTCCCAGAGGAATTGTAATTTGTTCATCAGCGATGTTAATCAACTCTGAGGATAATCCCGCCCCTTCATTCCCCAATAAAATGAGGCTGGGACGATTAAAATTTAGCTCCCAATAGGTTTTATCAGCTCTAGAGGAAGTGGCAATAATTTGTACTCCTTGTTGTTGTTGCTTTTGAGCAAGCCCTAATAAATTTTGGCAAGGAACTATGGGAACATTGAACCATTGTCCTGCACTAGCACGTAAGACTTTAGGACTATAAAAATCTACACTATCTGAACTAAGCCACAAACCATCGATTTCTGTTGCTGCACCAGTACGGATGATCGTTCCTAAATTCCCAGGATCTTGCAATCTTTCCAGGGCAATGCCTAAACCCTTAATCGCTGAATCTAGCTGCTTAACTGGGAGCCGAGGTGCGATCGCGACTACTCCATCTGGATTTATGGTCGTGGCGATCGCATTAAGTACATCTGAACTTACAGTCTGAGTTTTAAAGTTTTTATCTGCTATGGTTCGGCATAATAGCTGATGATTTTCGCGCCAGGGATCTGTGTAAAAAATAATATCTAGCTTATAATCGGCTTGACAAGCTGCCTCGATCAAGTTTGTTCCTTCAATCAGCAATAGATTTTGCTTGGCTCGTTCCTTGGGACGATGGAGCTTACGAACTTGCTTAATTAGGGGATTCTGAATACTAGTTAAAATTATATTTTCCATGCTGGCTATTGACGAAGAGCACGGTTCAAAGTAATACTTTGGTTGCTTAATAGTGCGGAACTCGGGACTTGAACCCGAATGTTTTAAGCAAACACTAGAATCTGAATCTAGCGCGTCTACCAATTCCGCCAGTTCCGCAGCAAAATTGAAATTGACAAGTTCTTATTATGATTGACTTTTATACATAATGTCAAACTCAAAGATAATTCAATTTGAGATTATCTTATATAAGCTGCTCAAACTTCCAAATTACTATATATATTGACAAGAGGATAAAGCCATTAACTCTATCTCCAACCCCACCAAAACTCAAGCTACGTCCGAAGACCCTCAAGCTGTACTAGAAATTTGGGGAGGTACTTCGTTAGCGGGAAATGTCAAGATTAGTGGAGCTAAAAATTCTGCCCTGGTATTAATGGCAGGATCGATACTCTGCCCTGGTAACTGCACTTTGCGCAATGTGCCAAATTTAGTTGACATTAAGCGTATGGGTCAGATTCTTCAAGCTCTGGGAATCAAGTTAAAACGGGATGGTGATGTTCTTGAGATCGATGCCAAAAACATTAATCCTACGGAAGCTCCTTATGATGTCGTATCTCAGTTAAGAGCTAGCTTCTTTGTCATTGGACCTTTACTGACTAGACTAGGTATGGCTCGTGTCCCCCTGCCTGGAGGCTGTGCTATTGGTGCCAGACCAGTAGATCTTCATGTTCGAGGTTTACAGGCAATGGGAGCTAACGTCTCGATTGAAGATGGGATTGTGCATGCCAACTTAGTTGGTAGTCAACAGCGCCTCCAAGGAGCAAATATTTATTTGGATTATCCTAGTGTTGGTGCTACTGAAACTATTTTGATGGCAGCAACCTTGGCAGAGGGAACAACTAAGATTGAAAATGCTGCTCAAGAGCCAGAAATTGTCGATTTAGCTAATTTCTGTGGTCAAATGGGAGCAAAAATTAGTGGTGCAGGCACAAATACGATTATCATTCAGGGTGTGGCTGAACTTAGCTCAGTAGACTACAACGTAATTCCTGATCGCATTGAAGCGGGAACTTTTTTGGTTGCAGGAGCAATTACTCAGTCGGAAATCACTTTGAGTTGCGTTATTCCCGAGCATTTAGCCCCCGTAATGGCAAAACTAAATGATATTGGTTGTCAGGTCATTACAGAAGAAGATCCCACAGGGAAAACCTTTGGCGGAAATATTCAATCGAAACGTCTCCGCATTATTCCAGGGACACTAAAAGGTACTGAAATTGAAACTCTTCCTTATCCTGGCTTTCCTACAGACATGCAAGCTCAGTTTACCGCCCTCTTAAGCATCAGCAAGGGCAATAGCATCATTAGTGAAACCGTATTTGAAAATCGCCTACGTCATGTGGCAGAATTACAGCGGATGGGAACTAACATTCGGGTTAAAGGTCATCATGCGATTGTTCAGGGTGTTCCGTTTATTTCTGGGGCACCAGTCATGGCAACAGATCTTAGAGCCTCTGCGGCATTGGTCTTAGCTGGTTTAGCTGCGGAAGGTAAAACTACCGTCCACGGTTTACATCATCTAGATCGCGGTTATGAAGATTTGGAACATAAATTGAGTGGGCTAGGTGCAAAACTGGAACGCATTATTCCCGACAGTGTATAACAGACAAATATCAATCATTATTGGCGATCGCATTT
>CALLPS010000300.1 GCA_938015355.1 uncultured Pleurocapsa sp. | reverse complement strand
GTTTTAGTGACATACTCCCATCTCTTCCGCTGCGCGGTAAGAGTGGGCTTCTCCCACGACCTAGAATTTAATCAGTAGCTTGCTACTTGGTCGATTCGAGCATTTTATAGTTAGACGATGCCCAACCCAACTACCACAGTTTTAGATGTGGATTTAATTTCTCTTTTGTATGCATTGTTGTTTCGCTTTCAACGTTGGCTATCGGGGGACTTGGCGGGTTTTATCCCTACGGGTCGGTCATCTCCAGTTGTCGGGGGAAACACCCCAATCTTAACCTTGTCTAACGCTGTTAGCTTGCAAGGCGCATACGCAGTATACCATTAATCCTACTTATTTCTAAACAAGGAGTGTCGCTTACATCCCATCGCCTCCGCAAGCGGTAGGCGTGGGTAGGTGCGCGACCAAGATAAAATTTTTGTTAACTGTTGACTGTTGACTGTTGACTGTTGATGTTATGCCCTTGTGGTACTGTTAAATTGCTCTTTCAGCTAATTCCATCCAGCGTTCGGTATTAGTATCAATTTCTTCATTAAGAGATGCTAGTTTATCGGAAAGTTCTTGGACTAGATTAAAATCACTACAGTTAATTGATAAGTCATTTTCTAGTTTTTCTTTATCAGTTTCCATCTGAGAAATTTTAGCTTCTAACTTTTCATATTCTCTTCTTTCAAAGTTAGAAAGGGGTTTAGATTTTTTATCATTAGATTTATTATGGTTAGTATTTTGAGATTTACTTGCCCTTGGTTTTTCCTGAATCTGTTCTTGTTTAGCTTCTTGCTTGGCTTCTTTCTCGGCTTTCTTCTTGTGTTCTAAATATACAGAATAGTTTCCAGGATAATTACGAACTTGACCCTCTGGCTCGATCGCAAAAATGAATTCTACCGTCCGATCTAAGAAATAGCGATCGTGAGAAACAACAATTACACAGCCGTTGAAGTTTTCTAAATAGTCTTCTAGGATAGCTAATGTCTGCACATCTAAATCGTTAGTCGGCTCATCTAAAATCAACACATTAGGAGCTTCCATTAAAACTTGGAGTAAAAATAAACGGCGTTTTTCTCCTCCAGAAAGTTTGTATATTGGCGCATACTGTTGATCGGGAGGAAAGAGAAACTTCTCTAACATTTGGGATGCCGTAATTCTATTACCATCGGCAGTAGTAACAATTTCCGCTACTTCCTTAATATATTCAATTACTCGTTGATTTTCGTCTAAAGCATCCAAAATAGTATCTGAGTGCTGATCAAAATAACCGATGTGAATTGTCTTGCCAATATCCACCTTGCCTTGATCTGGTTCAATGCGCCCCGTAATAATATTCATCAAGGTTGATTTACCCGCACCATTGCCACCAATAATGCCAATGCGATCGCTTGGGGTGAATTCATAGCTAAAATCTTTAAATAGGGTACGTCCGTCAAAAGATTTAGTGATATTCTCTAGCTCAATAACTTTTTTGCCAATGCGTCTGCCAGGAGTATCAAGCTCTACCTTTCCCTGGGCTTGTTTAAACTCCTGATCCTGCATATCACCAATACGATCAATGCGGGCTTTTTGCTTCGTGCTACGGGCTTTTGGCCCCCGCTTGAGCCATTCTAACTCTTTCCTTAATACCCCTTGATGTTTGCGCTCACTACTAGCAGCAGATTCTTCCTGTAACGCTTTCTTCTCCAAATAATAGGAATAATTACCAGAGTAAGTATACAAATCAGCCCGATCAATTTCCAGAATACGGCTAGTAACATTATCCAAGAAATAGCGATCGTGAGTAATTAATAAAATAGCCCCTTGAAAACGGGCAAGATATTCCTGTAACCATTCCACCGACTCCGCATCTAAATGGTTAGTCGGCTCATCCATCATCAACAAATCTGGCTCATTAAGTAATGCCGCAGCTAAAGCAATACGCTTGCGATATCCTCCCGAAAGATCCTTGACCATGGCATCAAAATCCTCAATGCCTAGTTTACTTAAAATAATCTTGGCTTTAGTTTCTAATTCCCAGGCTCCGAGGGACTCCATTTTCTCCGACACCGTTGCCAAGCGAGACATTAAAGCTTCTAAATCACTACCTTCTGCCAGAGCTATCTTATGGGATAAGTCTTCATACTCCCTGACAAGCTGCATTTGCTCCCCACTATCAGCAAATACCTGATCAATGACGGTAAAGTTTTCATTGATTTCTGGCTGTTGTGGCAAATAGATAATTCTGGCACCAGATTTAACCAACCGTTGACCACCATCCGTCGGCTCAATCCCCGCAATCATTTTGAGTAGAGTTGACTTACCAGAGCCATTAACCCCAATTAACCCTACTTTGTCATTAGGCTCAATGCTAAAGCTGGCATCCCGCAGTATTTCTTTGATACCAAAATCTTTTTTAATATTTTGTAGAGTTAAAATGCTCATTAAACGGATTTTTGTAAGAGATACAGTAATTGACTATAGTGATCCTAAATCATATTTTAAGGCAAGCATCATCTTTGCTAAAGTTAACAGAGCCAAATAGCTAATGCGATCGCCAACTTGGTTTTTCGTTGTGAATCCGACCATTTTGACAATTTTGATAATTTTTTCAGAATAGCAGTTGAGACAATTAGGCATCCCTACTTATGACTTAAAGAAGGCGGTAAATCCAGAGCAACCTTCCCCATATTGCCTGTCCGAAAATCATATAGTACCTGACGAGCGACTCTTTCCTTATCTCCTTTAAAAGAGCGATCGCTGACATCTTGCAAAAAGGCTTCTCCCGTAGTTTCGGCAGAATTGAAATCATAGTTAAAGCGAGATTTTAATACCTTATCACAGTCTAATTTGATAAGTAAGTCTACTGCTGCTGCCGCGACAACTTGATTATCATAGGAAGCTTGTCCAATATCTTCACAAATAGCTAATTTTATGGCATCTTGCTGATTTTCTAATCGCCAAGGAATAATTCCAGGAGCATCTAACAATTCAATTTCCTGAGAAATTTTGATCCAACGTAGTTGGCGAGTAACCCCTGCCCGACGTTCACTCACAACAATTTTTTTACCAACTAAACGATTGATTAATGCAGACTTGCCAACATTAGGAAAGCCAATAACAACAGCTCTTACAGGACGAGGACGCATACCGCGATCTCGCCGACGTTGATTCATCGCCACTCCAGTTTTTTGGGCAGCATCTTTGATCGCTTTAATTCCTTTACCCTGTTTAGCATTAGTGAAATATAGTTGCTTTTCCTGAGATTGAAACCACTGCAACCAGGATTGTTTAACTCCTTCAGAAATCATATCCTCACGGTTGAGAATGGTAATTTTGGGTTTAGTACCAATCCAGTTATCTATCTGAGGATGATGAGAAGCCAACGGAATTCTGGCATCGAGTATTTCTAGTACGACATCTACCTTTTTTAGCTGTTCTTTTAGTTGTCGTTCAGCTTTAGCAATGTGTCCTGGATACCATTGAATGGGGGGAGCAGACATAAATGAATCTTTCTGGGTAAAGGTTGGATATCAGGTGGACGAAAAAAGGTGTGGGAGTTAAATAATAGGCGTTGGTGATTTTATGCATGACGTATATAATGTTTCTTTTCGTAGCTTAAAGCTTGAAGCTTAAAGCTCTAAGCATTTTAAATTTAGTTGAATAAAACAAAATTATGAAATCATACTTTGATTCACCAACGCCAAATAATAAAGATGCTTTAAGTAATGAGTAAAAAGTAACGAGTAACGGCAATTAAGCTGCTACTCGTCGATGATAAAGACGTAATTAGATATAGGTTATAGGTTCAAAAATAGACCAATAAGTGAGAAGATTAATTGTTTAACTATCCTTTACGGTTTAACAATATATTCCGACTCTAAGGGTTTAAGTTTGCCAGTTTTTACCAGAGCTTGGTGAATCATGGCGGCTACTTCCCCTCTAGTTGCGGATCTCTCAGGGACTAAACTATTTGCATCAGCATCGGGAGGATTAACTAATAATCCAGCTTCGGCGGCGGCGGCTACCTGTTGTTTCGCCCAATCTGGCATTTTTGAGCTATCTCCAAATTTTTGTAGAATCTGATCGGCATCTTGTGATGGTTTCAAACCCAATCCTGTCGCTAGAGTAACTAATACTTGATAGCGAGGGATATTTTCTAAGGGACGAAATTCGTTGTCGGAATAACCCTGCATAAAGCCCGTACTTACTGCTTGATCGACATCTTTGGAGATTGCATTTCCTTTAACTACATCTGTAAATTTCTTCGCGCTCTTAGTCTGGGGCTGTCCTTTAAAAGCCTGACTTACCAAGGTTGCCATACTTGCTCTAGTGATTAAAGCATCTGGCTCGAACCCTTGATTTTTGGCAAGCTCAGGAACTAATCCTTTATCTCTCATTTGTTTGACAAACGGATATGCCCAATAGTCAGGGACAACATCGTCAGGCATTTTAGTTGACTCTGGTGCGGTAGTTTCTGGTTTAACCGCAGGATCAGTTGCCTCTGGTGCCTTAGCATTCCCAGAATTACCGAATAGTGCGGGAAGAGTAGCTACTCCTGCTATGGGTGCTAACTTTGCCCCAGAATTAAAGTCAAAAGATTTTTTTTCCTTTTTTTGTGATCGCTTTAACTGATTGTTTCGAGGAACATTATTGTTTTGGACAACCTTGGCAGCAGTCGCTTTTTGTTTACCTCGCTGAGTAGCTAAACGACTATTCTTTGCTTTCAGGTCTTTATTTGAGCCGAGATCTTCTTCAGTGCCACGGGAGAGAATACTACTCAACCCAAGACCAGTATCGGTAGTTTTATCTGAAGCTAACAAGCTATTGTTCTTATTTAGACTTAGATTACTAGCAAATTTGTTGTTTTTATTACCAATAGACCAAAACAAGATGGTACCAATAGTTGAAAAAGCCACAATGATGGCGATCATTTCATCAAAAGTTACCCCTGTTGCAGGTCTCTTCCTGCGTTCGGGAATGGGTTGTTGCGGTTCTCGAGGAGCTGGATTTGTCATTGATTATACTATTAATAATTTAGCGATGATACCTAGAAAATATACTAAGTTTGGGGTCTTGCTGAGAAAATAAGTGTAAGTTTTTATGTTTTAAGCTCTAAGTCAAATAGATGCAAGGAAGTAATATCATTAATATCGAGCTTGACGGGACTTTTTACTCTAAAGTTTACTAATAAATATTGCGATCGCTTCTCTTAGCAACAAAAATCAACCTAACTCAGCAAAAGTTGATTTCAAGCCAGAGACGAGTATCGCTCAAACATTTTACTCTGATACTTAGGGTCGTAGTGGGGTAGTGGGGTAGTGAGGTAGTGGGGTAGTGGGGTAGTGGGGTGGAGATTAATTTTTATTCTGACCCAATAACTGTAATTTTTTCTTTGGCGGCTATGTAGATATGGGCGGAAATATAGTCTCCATTTATATATAAATTATCAAAGTCTGACAGTTAAATACTTTTAACTTATATAACCTGGTTTATTTAAATTATTAGGTGCTTGCTCTAAATTGTTTAAAAATTGTTCGACCATTTGATGATTCTCTAAATCTTCTTGCTCTAGAAATATTTTCTTCGCCTTTTTACAATCGATAATTGCCTTGGTAATATCTCCATTATTGGCATGTATAAAACCTCGACTAAAGTAGGCATGACCATCATTAGTATTAATCAACATTCCTTGATTATACTTTTCCAGAGATTGATCCCACTTTTTTAGATTGAGATAACCAAATCCAGCAGCAAAATATGCTTGGTCTTCTTCAGGTTTAAGTTGAATTACTTGTTCAAAATCTTTAATTGCAGTCAGCCAATTTTCTTGTCTTAAGTGCAGATTTCCGCGTTTGAAATAGGCTGGATACAAAGATGATCGCAGTTCAATAGCCAAATCATAATCAGCTAAGGCTTCTTCTAATTTACCCTGTATCTCGTAAATTGTACCGCGATTGTAATAAACTCTGCCAGTCAGTTTAGGATCGATTTCGACAGCTCGATTATAATCAGCTAAAGCTTTGTTCCATAGGGATTGTTGTAGATAAACATTACCCCGATTAACATATGCCGAAACATTTTCAGGATCAAAAGCGATCGCTTTATTGAAATTCTCTATTGCTTTAGCAAATTCTCCCCTGAAGGAATAACCAATAGCAATCCCAAAATACTTATTTGATTTTTTATAATCTATTTTCTGCTCTGGATGGTTAATCTTATTATCTTCAGCTTGTTCTTCCGTAGCAGAGGCAAAAGCTGGATGGGATTCGCTAAAATTAAACTTGATTAAACAACCAAGTAAAATAGTAGAAAACAAACCTAACTTGATGCTTTTTTTAGTAAAGAATTCAAAAACCATTTAGAATTTAACTTAAGATCCAGAAATATAATTGTGATTATTAATATTTACAACAATTGTAATATTTCTGACTTATGATTTAGTTGAAGTTTCCACTAAGTAAGCATCAAATAAAGATGAAGTCTGAGCAAGAAGTGATTCTTAATTAAGAGCCTTAGAGCTTAGAGCTTGTAGCTTATAGCTAGTTACAGACTCTAATTTTAAACTAATCGTAGTTTATTTAGCTACAACAAAATTAACTAACTTATTTGGGACAACGATTACCTTTTTAACCTCTTTTCCTGCGATATATTTTTGAGCCACATCTGATTCGGTGGCAAATTTTTCTAAAGCGGCTTTATCTGAGCCAGAAGGGATTTGAATCGTACCGCGAGTTTTGCCCATAATTTGCACCACCAGAGTTATTTCATCTACTACGAGGGCTGATTGATCTACTTCTCGCCATTGCTGCCTGTGGACTGATTCAGTGTTACCTAAGTTACTCCATAATTCCTCTGCCAGATGGGGTGCAAAAGGAGCAAGTAACAGGATCAAAGTTTCAATACCTTCTTGGTAGACAGGAGAGGTTTCACACTTGGCATCTTTAAGAGCATTACTTAACTTCATTAACTCCGAAACGGCAGTATTAAACTGATAATCTCCTGTTAAGTCTTCTGTAATTTCTTTGATGGCAGTATGAATTGCTCGGCGTAACTCTTTTTCTACTTTATCAAGTTCATCTGCTGCTTTCCCTACCTTAGTCGCATCATAACTGGTTACCAAAGACCATACTCGATTTAAAAAGCGATATTGTCCTTCAACGTCGGCATCATCCCATTCCAGATCTTTCTCTGGAGGGGCTTTAAACATGGCAAACATACGGGCTGTATCGACACCATATTGAGAAATAACATCTTCAGGTGCCACACCGTTATATTTAGACTTGGACATCTTTTCAAAAAAGACATCTAACTTGTCTCCTGTTTCGGGATCTACAGGCTCATCACGATTAACCTGGGCAGAAGGAATATATTTATTAGTTTGGGGATTTTTGTAAGTTAAACCCTGTACCATTCCCTGAGTTAATAAGCGTTTAAACGGCTCGTCGAAATTAAGTAAACCGCGATCGCGCAATACTTTAGTAAAGAAGCGAGAGTATAATAGATGCAAGATCGCATGTTCAATACCGCCGACATATTGATCTACGGGCATCCAGTCATTTACTTTGTCTTCAGCAAAAGCGATATCAGTGTTACTCGCATCGGTATAGCGGAGAAAATACCAAGAGGAATCAATAAAAGTGTCCATGGTATCGGTTTCTCGTTTAGCAGCCTTACCACAACGGGGACAATCCACATTAATCCAACTATCCAACTGAGCTAAAGGAGAGCCGCCACGCCCTGATAATTCCACGGATTCAGGCAATTCTACAGGCAAATCTGCATCTGGTACAGGGACAGTGCCACAATCGTCACAATGAATTACGGGAATGGGACAACCCCAGTATCTTTGGCGAGAAATCAACCAGTCTCTTAAACGATATTGAATGCGGGCTTTACCATAGCCTTGTTGTTCGGCATATTCGATAATTTTCCCTTTACCCTCAACTGAAGGGACACCATTAAACTGTCCTGAATTAACTATTATCCCTGCATCAGTATAAGCTGCTGTTAAGGGCTGATCAGCATTCTCCCCTTCGGCAACAATTACAGTTTTAATTGCTAGGTCTTTCTCCGTGGCAAACTTAAAATCTCGCACATCATGGGCAGGGACACCCATAACTGCCCCTGTACCATATTCATACAGCACATAGTCGGCAATTAAAATCGGTACTTCTTCCCCATTAAAGGGATTAATCGCTTTCCCTCCAGTTAAGATACCCCGCTTCGGTTTATCCTCCGCAGTACGTTCAATTTCAGTTTCCCCTTTAATTTCCTCGATAAAAGCTTCTACTGCCGCTTTTTGTTCAGCCGTAGTTACTTCTGGGGTTAAAGGATGCTCAGGAGCTAACACGACATAGGTTACACCATATACCGTATCGGGGCGGGTGGTAAACACAGCAATCTTGTCCTCTCTGCCCACAATCGGAAATTCCAAATATGCCCCGACAGACTTGCCAATCCAGTTAGCCTGCATGGTTTTAACTCGCTCTGGCCAACCATCTAGCTGATCTAAATCCTGTAGTAACTTTTCCGCATAGTCAGTAATCTTAAAAAACCATTGTTTAAGTAACTTGCGCTCCACAATGGCACCAGAGCGCCAACTCTTTCCATCACTATCTACTTGCTCATTAGCCAATACAGTTTGATCGATGGGGTCCCAGTTAACCGCGGCTTCTTTCTGATAAGCTAACCCGCCATCAAGAAATTGGAGAAATAACCATTGCGTC
>CALLPS010000299.1 GCA_938015355.1 uncultured Pleurocapsa sp. | reverse complement strand
ATTCACAGGAGAAAGATCGACAATTGCCGCTCCAATTCCTGCTTTACTGCCGACTAAATCCACACCAAATATCGGTAAATCGTATTGATAATGGGGAAACATGACACAGTGTAGAATATCCAGGCGATCGCCAACCCGAGCTAACTCTAAATGTAACTTACGAAAGTGAGTCGTTTGATAACATCGATTTTCAATAATTAATTTTTCTTCGGCAAGATAACCTTCTACATAACCCAAATTTTCAGGCATATCATAGGAGGCAAGATTTAAATAATGTTGCCACTGCGATTCAATACAGTTAGCTAACTGCTGAATTAGAGGGTGTTGTAGTTTTCGTACAGGAGTTCTAACTATAGCAACCATTTCTTAAAGGATGAAGGATGGGGAGTAAGGGATAAGGGATAAGGGAGGAGGGATAAGGGATAAGGGATAAGGGATAAGGGATAAGGGACGAGGGATAAGGGATAAGGGACGAGGGATAAGGGATAAGGGACGAGGGATAAGGGATAAGGAATTCAGAGAGAGTAGAGGATAAAAAAGACTCTCTCCCCTAGTCTCTAGTTGCAATTCAGACTTTTATTCAGACTTGGGTAATGTTTAAGTGTCTTCAGAGTTATCGTCTTCCGAATTATCAGCTTGGTTATTAATAACTTCAGATG
Organism: uncultured Pleurocapsa sp.; assembly: GCA_938015355.1. Classification (GTDB taxonomy): domain Bacteria; phylum Cyanobacteriota; class Cyanobacteriia; order Cyanobacteriales; family Xenococcaceae; genus Waterburya. The sequence goes on along the minus strand of CALLPS010000299.1, from coordinate 7,556 downwards.
ACTCACGAAAACTATCTAAAGTCTGGATATTGACAATAGTTCCACCCATCTTCCCAATACGCTGCATTTCTTCATTCATGCGATTGTAGGGAACAGAAACAAAAACGCTGCTACTACTGCGAAAAGAGTAGCTATTGCTATCATTTTCTTGATTTTGCCTCAACCCAGTTACTTCATACACAAAAACCCGACTTTTAGAAGGTGAACCAGAACTACCTCCGAGGACAGAACTACCTAACATGATTTTTCTCCTTAATTTATGAGGGAAATGAGCAATATTGAGTTGCTAATCAGGGAAATTACGCTAAAGTAACGCTGGCAACCTTGCCACCCATTTTGTTAATCTTGGTCAAGGTCGGTGTCAGTTGATCGTAGGGAACTAAAATGGCACGACTCACCCGCCGCACTTTTGGATACCTGGGTAAATTCATTGCCGATATTTCAACCCGATAAATACGATTATCTTGATTAGCAGTTCGGAAGGCTTTATTAGGTGCAACTCCTTGACTAGAAGCTTGATAAGCCCACCCTGCACCGCAACCCGAAGGAGCAACTACGGCACTTGATCCATTTTGAGCGAGATCTTTAGCTAAACGAGATGTTTGACCCCCCACCTGAGCGCGATCGCTGTTGGCATAACCGCGATATAGTTGAAACATGCGAGTAAAGCCGACAGTTTTTTGCTGAGTTTGGGTTGTAAAACCTCTGTAGAAGGGAACTATATTGTCACCAAAGTTGGCTTCGTATTCTGCGGAGTCAATATAGTCATCGATATCCGCTTCATAACCTTTATTTTGATAAAGATCAAGATGATAAATCACCTCCGACTCATCATAAGCTGCTCGTCCAAGTAGGTGCTTGAGGTTTAACTCAATTACCCTCGTTTGAAAATTGTCATACAGAAATTTGGTTTTATAGAGTTCTGATTTTGCTACTGCACGGACAAACTCTCTTACCGTCAGTGAACCATTGCACAACAAAGATTCCGTAGCTGTCAGCCGCTCGGACTGCATAATATAGTCGTTACCCAAAACCTGCCGATAAACAGCCTTAATAACTGCTTGGGCATCATCTTGAGTCCAATTGGGACGTAATTCTAATGGTTCGAGATCGTTAAATACAGAAACTCCCAACCGAGAGGCTGCTGATGTAATTGCCACTTACTATTCTCCTAAATGTATCTAGTAATATTTATGGTGTGGAGTTAGGGAAAAAAGCTAAAAGCTAAAAGCTAATTAAGCGTTAGTAATGCTTAAAACTCGACTACCTTGTTTATTAAGTTTTTGCAGAGTTGCTGAAAGTCTTTCGTAGGGAACGACATATTCTTGCATGCTACGGCGTATTTGAGGTGCCCGTCCAATTCCCCCTTTTGTTACCCGCAATCGATATAAACCACCTCTTTCGGTCATCGTAGTCCCTGTGAGAGAACCATTTCCCCCAGGACTACGGACAGGAGTGACTACATTGCGAGCTAAATCATAGGTTAAACGAGGACTACCTGTATTACCCTGGGCGCGATCGCTATTGGCATAACCCTGATAAAGTTGAAACATACGGGTAAATCCAGCAGTTTTTTGTCCTGGTTGGGTTGAAAAACCACGATAAAAAGGAACGATATTATCCCCAAAACTTTGCACATATTCTTCTGAATCGATATAAGAATCGATGTCTGCTTCAAAGCCCTGATTTTGATATATGTCTAGATGTTCAATAATTTCTGTTTCATCATAGGGGGCACGACCAAGTAAATGCTTGAAGTTTAACTCGATGGTACGGGGATGATAGTTGTTATAAAAGAATTTTGCCTTATATAGTTCTGATTTTGCTACTGCCCGCACAAATTCTCGTACGGAAATTGAACCATTTCCCAAGAGAGATTCGGCACTAGTTAGGCGTTCTGAATTCATCAGATGCTCATTGCCTAAAATTTGTCGATATACTGATGCGATCGCACCCTGGGCATCTTCTTGAGTCCAATTAGGACGTAATTCAACTATACTGCTCTCGTCAAAGGCAGAGATTCCTAAGCGAGATGCGGCTGTAATTGTCACTGGTTATTCTCCTAAATTTGCTAATTATTTTGCTAAAAAAACTGCTTGGAATTACAGTTAACCACCAAACAAAAAGTCAAGCTTAATAGTTATCCATAATTCCAAGCTGATAGAACAATCTAGCTGAGGGCGTTAATAGCGTACTCAATATAGGAGTTGGCTTCTACAGCAGGATCTCCACTTAAACCATGATTAGCTTTGATATATTTAAGAGCTTCAACATACCAGCTAGGAGATAACTCAAAAGTAGCATTGATTTCTGCAACTCCAGCAATTAGATAGTCATCCATGGGACCAGTCCCACCAGCGACTAAACAATAAGTGATCATGCGTAGATAATAGCCGATGTCACGAGCGCACTTAGCTTTGCCTTCAGGAGAAGAAGCATAGTTTGGTCCCTGCATTTGAGTAGTGTAGGGGAACTTAGTGTAAACAGCTTGAGCAGCACCATTAACTAAGCTATCTGCTTGGCTAGTTAATCCTTGAGCTGCATCTAAACTAGCTGTAGCCTGGCGAAAACGACCAAATGCAGTTTGAATTTCGCTACTGCTTAAAAAACGACCTTGAGAATCTGCCGCCGATACTGCTTCAGTGATAGGAGTTTTCATGGGTTATACCTCTTGCTTTGAATTTTTATTGTGTTTAACGAAAAATTGAGTCTGAGTAAAAGTAAATTAGAAAGTAAATTAGTAAGCGCGAACATAAAGAAACTCACCATTGATTCAATTTGCCATCAGTTGGTAATTTTTACTTATTACTTATTACTTACCCGAAGCGAAATTAGCCGACTGCTGCCGCTGCGCGGTCAAAGTAGCCAGATACTTCTGACATTAAAGAATTACAGTCTCCTTGAGTAACACCACTTCTATCGTTAGCAATGGCGATCGCAGCAGCTTTCATTTTGTTAACAGCTTCCGCAATAGAAGGACCTGGAACTCCCAGTGCAACATAGGTTTCCCGCAAACCATTCAAGCAACGATCTTCGAGGACACTGCCATCTCCTGAAAAAGTAGCATAAGTGACATAGCGCAAAATGATTTCCATGTCTCGTAAACAAGCCGCCATCCGACGGTTAGTATAAGCGTTGCCCCCAGGAGCAATTAACTGAGGTTGCTCAGCAAATAAAACTCGTGCAGCATTAGCTACAATAGCGGAAGAATTTCCTGTGATGCGATTTACAACATCCATCCGTTTATTACTTTCTGCCACCATATTTTTGAGAGCGTCAAACTGACCTTGATTAAGATAGTCGCCTCTGGCATCAGCTTGGGAAATCACCCTGGTAAATGCGTCAAACATCAATATTTCTCCTGAATTTCATGTATTAACCAAATGACTTTTTAGAAAACTGATTCCTAACTTTGAGTCAGAACTTTCATGGGATCGATTATTAATCGATAGCTAAATATAAGTCTCAATACTTTTGCTATCTCCTTAACTGAACTAAATCGACTTCATAGTGCTTAAACTCTTTAAGCTAGGAGATTCAGTGACATTTGGATAAGCTTATTCAATCAAAGTCTTTGTGCAATTCTTGTGCAATCAGGGCAGGAAATTGTGAAGTTATATTGCTTTTTGTTGCGAAGTACCACAGTGTTTGGGGAGTAAGTTAGTTGAAAGTTAACTAACTTAAGTCGTTGCTTGAATTTCTGCTTCAGTAATCTCTCTTAAACGCACTTCATCTCGTTGAGGATCGGCGTGAGTTACCTGCATTTCCATACGCTCTCCCAGAGTAACAGGGCGATCAAAGCGGTGAGGTAATTCCATCCCCAAATCTTCAATTAAAATCAACCCTAAGTCTTCGTCTTCTCTTAACCAGCGCAGTACTAATACATCCCAGACACAATCAGTGTTGCGTCTGAGGTATTCTACCCCCCAGTAGCGGTTTGTTTGACGCTCGACTAGAGTAGCCTCATAAGATGAACTACTAACGCTATAAACAATTTCCTGAAGTTCTTCACGAGGGAAAGGTAATTTTTCTCCTCTAAGGTGAGCTTTAATTTGAAAATGAGATAGAAGATCTGTATAGCGACGAATCGGTGAGGTTACCTGGACATAACTTTCTAAACCTAAACAAGCATGTCGAATGGGGGACATGCTCATCTCACTACGGGGCATACAGCTACGTAAAGCACAAAAACGAGTCGGTCCTGCGGGAAGACTTAATAATTCTTCTTCTGAAGGTAATTCTGGTTCTGGCTGTCCTCTATAGGGTAAGGGCAAATTATTCTCTGTACCGTATCTGCCCCCAATTTGACCAGCCAAGATCATCATCTCCGCTACTAGTTGACGAGAGGGAGAACTGTCAATTAATTCAATAGTTACTTCTTCGTTATCTTTAACCTTAATTACCGACTCAGGCATTTTTATCTGAATCGAACCTTGGGATTTGCGCCAACTTCTTCTGAGATAAGAGTTTTTGGCTAAATCGGAAATCTCGGGTTCATTTTGCACTCCTAGTTGCAACATCTCATCTACGTCATCATAGGTCAGACGATAGGTGGGCTTAATTAGACTAGGATGTATTTCATACTCCTGAATACCCCCTGATTCATCGAGAATCACCCCAAAACTGAGAGCCGAACATATTTGACTCTGCACCAAACTCATGGGCCCCGTGGCTAATTCTGGGGGAAACATGGGAACCATCCCCGTCGGCAAATAAAGGCTGGTACTGCGGCGGCGAGCTTCTAGATCCAGTTCATCCCCTGGATTGACGATACGAGTAGGATCAGCAATATGAATCCAGATTTTAGCTGTACCATCATCCAGATATTCGATGCTTAATCCATCATCAATTTCAGTGGTACTTTCATCGTCAATCGTACAAACTTTGAGATGAGTTAAATCCAATCGGTCACCGACTTCGGTAGGGTCAGATTGAAGACGAGGTTGCACCACATCAAGTACCTTTCTAGAGAACGTTGTTGGATAAGCACTACGGCGCAGAAACAGATTTTCATGCTTACTCCACCATCCGAGATCCACTAGTAATTGAAAAGCTCCCTGGGGATCACATTTCCGACCAGCTTCTTGAAGTATCTCTTGAGCTTGCTTAGAAGCATTATTGGTCTGGAGAGCTACTTTCTCAATGGATTCTAGGCGGAGACGATCGCTCTCACTCCATTGAATTTTCTCTCCTGCTAAAGCCTGTTGCAAATGAGTAATAAATTCTGTTTTTTCCTGTTCTTTCTGTGCCTGGACTTCAATCTGATGTTGGATTTCTGCTACTTGGGAAGCAGGACGGGGTTCATAGTGATCTGATTTTTGCTTAAAGTAAATTTTGTCTTGACTAAGCAAATAATGGGCGGCATAACAAGTTGCAGGGCTTTGATCTGAAAATAATAGTTCTGCCATTTGTTGTGGGGTGACAGTTTCATTATCTTCGATCAACATTTCCCAGGCTATTTCTAAACTACTGGGGTCTAAAAAAGGTTTGACTTCTGATAAAAAGCTATCGATTTCTGAAGGCTCATAGTTACCATCAACTGTGTAATCGACTCTCTGGGGACGGATCTTGTGTGACTGTCCCCCTGCATCAATTACGATCCAATCTTTCTTACCTTCTGGTCTTTCGGCAACTGCAAGACGACGTTCTCCTTGCACTCTGAATTCAATCAGCTTTCCTTGTTCCACCAGCTTTGTATTTTAGGATTTGCTTACAACACTATCTTCTAGTTTACTTTTCGCTGGTTAAATCTCCAACGAATGATAAAAATAGTCTTTTTATTTAACCTTCGGCGTTTACAAAAGGCAATAAAGCGATCGCTCTAGCTCTTTTGACAGCTACAGTTAAATCTCTTTGTTGTTGAGCAGTCAATCCTGTGATTCGACGGGGTAAGATTTTTCCTCTTTCGGTAATAAACTTCCGCAGCAGTTCGATATCTTTGTAGTCGATGGGATCGCTGGGTTTAATTGGGGAAAGACGCTTACGATAATATGCCATGATTTGATTCTTCGGGTTTCAGTTTCAGTTTACCTAAGTTTACCTAGTTGAGAAATTACTTGATTTCTATTTGATTTCTTTATGGACAGTGTGAGTATTGCAATGAGTACAGAATTTTTTCAATTCCATTCTGCCTGTGGTATTGCGACGGTTTTTCATAGTAGTGTATCGGGATACACCAGGGGAACGCTTATTGTTGTTGCTGCGACACTCAGTGCATTCTAAAGTAATGACGATGCGTACGCCTTTCTTGCTTGCCATAATTTTTGCTAAGAATTATTTATTATGTTTACTCGTATTGATTAACGGTTACTCGCAGCACTTGAAACCATTTCCAAGTGACCGAGTGGCACGCAGCTTACTATTTTCGCATACTTCGCTGGATTTGACCAAATATTTTTTTTAGTCTCAGATCGAGGGAAAAACCTCTTTCTGTTTGTACCAAAAAAGTTTCGGCTACACGGTCATGAAAAGCTAAGTTATTTGTTTCGTCCAGTAATGCTAGGGAACAATCGATCAATAGAGGAGCTAACAACAGCAACATCGATAAGCCATTGCGGACATTGATTTGCAATCCTGCGATCGCTAAAGCAGACCCACAACCAAGAATTATTTCTCTTTTGACTAACGCGAATAGTTCAGGAATACGATTAAATCGGGGATCAATGATCTTAATATCTAGTGCCCAACGTCCCAAACTTTGACCTCTATTTTTCTCGACAATCAACACTCGCAAAATTAACCAAGTCGGCAAAAAAACTAGCCACTGGAAAAACAGATTAGACGCAAAAAAAGAACTGATAAACCAGACACTCAAAAAATCGATCGCAAATGCACCAGCCCTTCTCTCTAGGGGAACTTTAGGATATCTTCTATAATCAGGTTCAAGTCTATAGTCGTCGTACATTTTAGGATGAAATACCTTAATTTCTGCTACAAATAACAAAGTAGTGAGGTGGTGAGGTGGTGGAGTGGTGGAGTAGTAAAGTAGAGATTAATTTTTATCATTCTTTTTTATATTTCATCTTACTTCTCGTTAAGCATAGCCAAATCTATTTGTATTTAGGGTTCAGCGTTAAATCTTCTATCTATATAGTTATTTGTAATTATGATTCTAGCTTTTGTTATTGATAAACACCTGTAGATTAAGAGTTAATAGCTAATTTGTCTATTGATGCCACTCTAAAGACAAAAATTGATGTTCACTAGCTCATGGTGCTAAATTATGTTGTCAGTAAAAGAAGCTGAAGCCATTATTCTCGATCTAGTTAAAGTTTTAGATCCCCAGGAAGATACAGAAATAGTTGATTTGGAAGTTGCGACTGGTCGTATCTTAGCCCAAACCGTTACGGGTAAACTGGATTTTCCCCATTGGGATAACTCGGCAATGGATGGCTATGCAGTGCGTTATGAAGATGTTAAAAACTGTAATAAAAATAATCCTGTCACTCTAGAAATCATAACCGAAATTGCAGCAGGCGATCGCCCTAAACTAGATCTCAAACCAGGACAAGCCGCTCGTATTTTTACAGGGGCAATGTTGCCCAAAGGTACTGATA
>CALLPS010000298.1 GCA_938015355.1 uncultured Pleurocapsa sp. | reverse complement strand
TAAACTGACAATTAGACTAACCCATAGAAATTCTAGGAAACTTTAGCTTAAATTATTACCCGTGAACATTCCCAGCAGCATAATTACCCTAATCGCAGGGGTGGCAATGACCTTAATCAGCCTTTGGTATGGTCAAAACCACGGACTTCTTCCCATAGCAGCCTCTAGCGATGCGGGGGATGTCGATGAACTCTTTAACTTTATGATGACCATTGCTACTGGTCTATTTCTTTTGGTTGAAGGTGTTCTGGTATACTCCCTGATTAAATTTCGCCGAAAAAAGGATGATACCACCGATGGGCCTCCCATAGAAGGCAATGTGCCTTTAGAAATTGTTTGGACTGCGATCCCCACTGTAATTGTCTTTATTCTTTCCATCTACAGTTTTGAGATTTACAATCGCATGGGAGGACTAGATCCCATGGCAGCAGGAGATCCTGGTCCCCAAATGGCTCATCATGGTCATCATAGTTCGCAATTAGTGGCATTAGACCCCAATCAGCAAAACATCGCTTTGGGTTTAGGCATTTCTCCAGACTCGGATCAAGGAATTAATCCCCTAGAAGTTAAGGTGAACGGAATTCAATATGCCTGGATCTTTACCTACCCCGAAAGTGGTGTAATCTCAGGTGAAATCCACGTTCCGATTAATCGTCCTGTAGCTTTAAACATGACTGCGGGAGATGTGATCCATGCCTTTTGGCTACCTGAATTTCGGATTAAGCAGGATGTAATCCCTGGCAGAGAAACTAAATTAGTTTTTACTCCCAATAAAATCGGTGAATATCCTGTAGTCTGTGCTGAATTGTGTGGTGCATATCATGGCGGCATGAAAACCAAGCTTTTCGTACAAAGCGAAGCTGATTATCAACAGTGGATTCAGGACAATACCTTCGCCATGAATGATAATAGCAGTGAATCCGTAGCGATGAACCCCGAACCTGATTCTGATGCTAAATTCCTCGCACCCTATGCCGAAGATATAGGAGTTGACAGCGATATTTTGGCTCAATTGAAACCATAGTCATAAGTTCATGGGAGCTAATAGCTATTAGCTCTCAAATTTAGCTCTCAAATTTAGCTCTCAAATAATATTAATCAGATTTCTAGATTAAACAAAGAAATTAAACAAAGAATGAGTACAACATTGGAAAGAAATGCTCCAATAACGCCAACGGAGCATAACGAACATCCTCAAAGAAAGTGGCAGGATTATTTTGGCTTTAGTACTGACCACAAAGTAATTGGTATTCAATATCTAGTTACGGCTTTCTTTTTCTACTTTATTGGTGGCGCATTAGCAGAAGTGATGCGTACCGAACTTTCTACTCCTGATCCTGATTTTGTTCAGCCCGAATTTTATAATCAGCTTTTGACCATGCACGGAACAATTATGTTGTTTCTGTGGATTATTCCAGCGGGGGCAGCATTTGCTAATTATCTAATTCCCCTGATGATTGGGGCAGAAGATATGGCATTCCCTCGTCTTAATGCCGTTGCTTTTTGGATGATTCCTCCTGGGGGTATTCTACTGATGAGCAGCTTTTTTAACGGTGCGCCCCAAGCTGGTTGGACATCTTATCCCCCTTTAAGTTTGGTTAGCGGTAAATCGGGGGAAGAGATTTGGATTCTCAGTATTTTGATTTTGGGAACATCTTCCATGTTTGGGGCAATTAACTTTGTCACCACAATCTTACTGATGCGGATGCCCGATATGGACATTCACAGTATGCCCTTGTTTTGCTGGTCAATGTTAGCCACTTCTGGCTTAATTTTACTTGGTACTCCTGTATTAGGGGCAGCCTTGATCTTGCTTTCTTTTGACCTATTGGCAGGAACAGCATTTTTCAATCCAGTGGGGGGAGGAGATCCGATAGTTTACCAGCATATGTTCTGGTTCTATTCCCATCCTGCGGTGTATATTATGATTTTGCCCTTTTTTGGCGCAGTTTCCGAGATTTTACCTGTTCATGCTCGTAAACCCATCTTTGGCTATCGAGCGATCGCCTATTCTAGTTTAGCAATTAGTTTTTTGGGTCTAATTGTTTGGGCGCACCATATGTTCTCTAGTGGTACTCCTGGCTGGTTGCGGATGTTCTTTATGGCAACCACGATGATTATTGCTGTACCCACAGGAATTAAAGTATTCAGTTGGTGTGCGACTATTTGGGGAGGGAAACTAAGTCTCAACAGTGCTTTTATCTTTGCCGTTGGTTTTCTGTCTTCCTTCTTAATTGGTGGTTTGAGTGGGGTAATGTTGGCTTCTGTGCCCTTTGATATCCATGTCCACGATACTTACTTTATTGTGGCTCACTTCCATTACGTCCTCTTTGGTGGTTCGGTATTTGGTTTATTTGCCGCGGTTTATCACTGGTTTCCTAAAATGACGGGGCGGATGGTCAATGAAACTTGGGGACGCATTCACTTTGTGATGACTTTTGTGGGCTTCAATATTACTTTTCTACCGATGCACCAGTTAGGTTTACAGGGTATGAATCGTCGTATCGCTCTTTACGATCCTCAATTTCAGACTCTCAACATGGTCTGTACCATTGGCTCATATATCCTGGCATTATCTACTTTTCCTTTCATTATTAACGTTCTGTGGAGTTTGTATAAAGGTGAAAAAGCGGCTCGTAATCCTTGGCGTGCTTTAACTTTGGAATGGCAGACTGCTTCCCCTCCAATTATTGAAAACTTTGAAGAAGAACCTGTCTTATGGGCTGGGCCTTATGATTATGGTATTGATACCGAAAGTATCGATGGGGATGAAGATGTAGAAGATATGTTAGCAACAGTCACCGCTGAAAAAGGATAAGGGATAAGGGATAAAGGATAAAGGATAAGGGATGAGGAAAGAGTTTAATCAATTGATTCTCTCTAGTCCTGATATTCTTTTCCTCAACTATTAACAAATAACAAACTAAGTCAATTAATTAAAAAAACAGGTTTAAGTTTATTTATGCAAGGTTCAACCGTAGATAATAAATCCCAAATTGCGATCGCTTCTGAACAGGAAGCAGCAGCCCACGGACATCATGAGCATCCTGATTATCGGATGATTGGTCTTTATATCTTTCTTATTTCCGATAGTATGACCTTTATTGGCTTTTTTGCCGCGTTGCTCATCTATCGCGCCATTGTGCCAGTTTGGCCCCCCGCAGGAACACCAGAATTAGAATTATTGATCCCAATTATTAACACCGCGATTCTTGTAACTAGTAGTTTTGTCATGCATAAAGGACAAACTGCCCTCAAGAATGACGATATCAAAGGACTACAAACTTGGTTTGGCATTACTGCCGCTATGGGAGCAGTGTTTATTTTTGGTCAGGGTTACGAATATTTCCATGCTGAGTTTGGTTTAACAACTAACTTATTTTCCAGTTGCTTTTTTGTCTTGACTGGATTTCACGGTTTACACGTGATAACTGGAGTATTATTGATTCTTTGTGTATTATGGCGATCGCGAGAAGAGGGTCATTATTCTAGTAGTAGCCACTTTGGAGTAGAAGCAGCAGAGATCTACTGGCACTTTGTTGATGTTATTTGGCTGGTGTTATTCGTCTTGGTATATCTGATTAATAATTAAGTGACTTACCCGACACCTATCCTATAGGATAAGGTGCGGGCTTCTGAAAACCTCGTAGGACAGTCAGAACTATCTTCAAGGTACTATAAGGTACTATTAGGGAGTATTTTCAAGATACTGTTCAAGAGCTTCGTTGACCAACCTATTTAAATTGATTCCTTTCTGTTTAGCTACAATTGCTACTCGTCGATGAAGATCACTTCCCGTTCGGATATTAAAGCTACCCTTAAAAGGCTGTTCAGGCTCAATATTCTGGGTATGAGCAAGTTCTAAGTAATCCTCTACGGCTTCGTGAAAACTATTTTGCAAGGATTCTACATCGTAACCTTCATAGCTAATAAGACTGCGAATATACTCTACTCGACCGTAAAAAATCTTATCTTCGTCATTATAATTTACTGATCCTAAATAGCCTTTGTATTCCATTAAGTTCTTCATATTAAATCAAACCCTGATAAAGTCTCAATTATTTGCTCTATTTGATACCTTTTCAAAATATTGCCTGGATGGGGTTGATGAAGAGTAATAACGACATTATTAGAATTAATAAATCTTCTTCTCGATCCACCTGTTTTCCCCTTTTTGACCTCTGTAAATCCCAGTCCAGTTAATAATGAAGTTGTTTCATTCCAGGTAAAGTCTTTGGGTTTGCTTTTCAGACGCTGAATTAATTTTTCTTTTCGAGTCATTTTGTTTGTTGATGATCTCGATTATAAAAAGATCATCAACAAAATGCAACTAAATTTAGTTACAGAATATTGTTA
>CALLPS010000297.1 GCA_938015355.1 uncultured Pleurocapsa sp. | reverse complement strand
GCTTGTTCAAATACATCATAACCATCAACAGCAATTCTTACTGTGTGAGAACCAGTAGTAGACTCAACAGAGATAGCCTGACCAGCTCGTGTATAGCCCATGAAGTTATTATCCACATACACTGCTGCGTTATTCACGTTAGCAGTAACTGAAATCGCACCATAGATAGGCGCTGGTGGTGGTGTGTTATCAACAACGTAGAAAAGAACGGTGTCAGTCACCCAGTCATTTTGCTCGATTGGATTAACAATGATTGAAAGTGTTCTTGCAAAACCTTGCTCACCAAGATTGCTTGAAGCAAAGTTTGGATCAGTACGGAAGTTCGCTAGCTCAGTTACATCTAGTTGAGTTTTACTACCTACAGCAATAACTTTATCTAGACCAAGTGGTGCATCTACACTAAAGCGATAAGCAGCCCCTACAGGTGGAAAGGTCTTGGTAGTGTTTGCAACAACATAGTTATCTCTACCTGCATCATCAAAACGATTTGGAAGAATCTGATTTACAGTACCGTCTGAACGAACATTGAAAAGATCCCTTGCCCCCTTGTCCCCTCAATTCAAACTTGGTAGACTACTAGTTAGTTCTGTTACGCAGCACTTGCAATAATTTAGTAAACTCATTAGGCAAGGGTGCGATCGCCGTAATTGGTTTTTCTGAGATCGGATGTATTAAAGATAACTGTCTGGCATGAAGAGCTTGACCAGATAAGTTTACTTTTAAGGAGCGATTAGAGCTATAAACAGTATCCCCCAGTAAAGGATGTCCCTGATGGGCGCAATGAACCCTAATTTGATGAGTTCGCCCTGTTTCCAAGAGAAATTGCATTAAGCTATAGTTACCCAGTCTTTCCAGAGTCTGCCAGTGGGTTACTGCTTCTCTGCCACCCTTAGTCACCACTGCCATCTTTTTGCGGTCTTTTGGGTGACGACCAATGGGCAAGTCAATTTTGCCTGTTTCTGAGGGGAATGAGCCATAGATTAACCCCCAATATTCTCTGCGGGCTGTTTTCGCTTTAATTTGTGCCTGGAGATGCTGATGAGCGCGATCGCTTTTTGCCACGACAATCGCCCCTGTAGTATCCTTATCAATACGATGAACAATTCCTGGCCTTTCTACTCCGCCAATTCCTGCCAGGCGATCGCAATGATAGAGTAAAGCATGAACTAGGGTTCCTGTATAGTGTCCTGGGGCAGGATGAACGACCATTCCCACTGGTTTGTTAACAATAATTAAATGCTCATCTTCATAAAGAACATCTAGGGGAATATTTTCAGGAGTTAAATTTAATTTTTCTGGTTCAGGAATAGTCACGCAAAGAGAATCATTAACCACCACTTTAGTTTTTTTGCTGTTGCAAACTTGGTGATTGAGCTTGACATGACCATGCTCAATTAACTTTTGAATTCTGGAACGAGAAACATCAGGTAGGTTTATAGATAGCCATTGGTCTAAACGTCCACTGTTTTCTGTTACCTGTAATCTAATCTTTTGAATAATGACCTCGATAAATTTTATTAGTTATTAGCTGAAGTTATGTAAAACAAAGGGCTTGCCCTAAAACAAAAGTAAAATTAGTCAGGCAAGTAAAAAAGTAAAAGCAGAGACTCTCGCTGTTAGAGATGAGTAATTTATGTTAATACACAATCAAGTTCTAAAGATACTCGACTTAATAAATACTTATCTATAAAAAGCGATCGCTTTTTCCAAGTCAACTATAAATAATGTTAAAGAATTGTGGGAGCGAAATTTAGATTTTAAAACCTCAAGAATTGGGATAGCCAAACCAAGTTGGGTCAATATAGTTAATTCGGGCGCAGGGTTCAAGGGCAGATAGAATAGTTTTGCCATAGCTACGAAAGTTCACTCGATTATCTAATAAAGCGACAATGCTCTGAGATTCTCGTAAGGGAACTACCGTTTGCTCTAAAGTCTTCAGGGCAGAAGGCAGTAAGTAAAGTCGAAACCAATCCTGACGCTGATTCTTATAGTAAGCAACTAAGTTAGCAACTAGAGGATTTTCCAGAGACGGTATCGGCAAAGTAGCAATAATTAGGAGTTGAGGAATGGGTAATGATTCTTGATGGAGTTTCCAAAATGACCAACCACAAATCAAAATACTGCTGTCTGAAATATTAGTATTTTCTACCTTAACCCGAGAGCCAAATTCCCCTGCCAAGACTGAACCAACTTGTCCTTGCAGAGGGACATCATCGGCAATCACCACAATCAAGCGTTCCATACTGCGGCTTAGGCTAACTAAAAGCAGACTTTGTTCGATAAAAGCAGACCGAAAATCAGGAGAATTGGGCAAAGGAAAGCGATCGGGAATATAGAGTTGAATATGGTCATTTTGTCGATTTGGAGCAAATTTAAGCGTTAATATTCCTGAATTTAATCCGATCTGCTGTTGATAGGTAGCAGCATTAGCTTCTGTATCTAAAAAGCTACCGATGATGACCACAGGCTGTTGTTGCCAAATAGGCTTTAAATTACTACTAACCCTAGCAGGGGCAAGATTAATCGAGAAGGAACCTTGATCTCGATCGCGTGAGATCCAAGATATATTTGATTTATCGGCTATTTGGTGCCAAAATTGCTGAAATTTACCCTGAAGTAGTTGTTTTTGACTTAATATCTGGCAAAGGTAGTCAATCATTCCCCATTCTGAATCGAGCAGAATGTAGTTGCGATAAGGATTTTCGGGGCGGGCAAAAATAGACTTGGTTAGTTTAATTCTCGTATTACGAATCAATTCCTGATGTTCGGGAATCCCTTGTAGTAAATCTTCCCAGTCAGCGGAGTCAATCTTGATAGTTAGTAATTTTCTCGTCCACTGCTCCAGATTATCGGCTCGATCAATAATGGTGGGAATATCAGCGGGGAATTTTCGACCCTCTTCTAAGCGATCGCCGATCCAACTTTGAGGAGAGGTTAATAGTAGTTGATCCCGAGATTTCCAGCAGTTTCCCATTCTGACATTTTTTTTCGTTCCGAGCCAATTCTGTAACTGAGGAATCTCAATTTCTAACAGATATTGTTGAGTTGAAGCGGGAGCAACAATAATTGCTGACCAATCTCCTAAAAGTATCGGCGTTAAGTAACTAGGACAATACTTGCTGACACTACTACCAGTCTGCATTAAGGCAGGACGACCTAAGCGCAGTGTGCGAGCAATAAGTCTCGCCATGGTTAAATGATGGGGAAAATTTCGATTGCCGTATTGTCGCAAAAAACCCCGCAGGGAGGAATGAACATCTGCTTCGATCACGTTAATACTGCTTTAAAAACAAGAACCATATTAATTTCAGTAATGTCTGCCATTATTCAAGTTTCTCCTGAGGAAAAGCCCCTGGTCTTACCTTAAGGGTTTTTAGCTTACCATTACGAATCACTTTTACCTCTAATTCTGAACCTATTTTACTCAAATCCACCTGTTCTTGTACTTGAAGGGAAGTCTTTACAGAATTACCTCCTACTTGACTAATGACATCTCCTGGCTGAAAGCCACTTTTAGCAGCAGGAGAAAGAGGAATTACTCTCACTACTAATATGCCCTCTTGCTGAGGAAGTTTAAACTTAAATTCTTGGCTAGAGTTAATTTCCTTCCGTGTCTCTGGGGTCAGATTCACCATATGAATGCCTAAATAAGGATGATCTGCCTGTCCTTTGGCAAACAGTTGATTAGCGATTCGTTGTGCTGTTTCAATAGGAATGGCAAATCCTAGACCTTGAGCATCGGCGCGGATTGCCGTATTGATACCAATTACCTCTCCTTGGGAATTGAGTAAAGGGCCTCCAGAATTACCAGGATTAATTGCCGCATCGGTTTGAATAAATCTTACTCGTTTTTCGGGAACACCAACCTGAGAACTAGAGCGACCCAAGGCACTGACAATACCCACGGTAACGGTATTATCTAATCCTAAAGGATTGCCGATCGCGATCGCCCATTCCCCTGGAGTTAAATTTTCCGCCTTACCCATACTGACTGTCGGTAAGTCCGTGGCATCAATCTTAATTACTGCTACATCAGTAAAGGAATCCGTACCTAGAACCTTGCCTTCGTAACTAGTACCATCTTTAAGCGTGACTTGGACGTTTTCCGCTCCATTTACGACATGAGCATTGGTAATCAAACGACCATCAGAGCCAATAATAAAGCCTGAACCTGTTCCTCGTTCGACTCTATCCCCTGGGGAAATTGAAGGACTACCATTTTCTTCATTACTACCAAAAAAACGTCGAAACAAGGGATGTTTGAAATTTTCGGGTAAAGCGGAAGATATTTGACGAGAAGCGTCGATTCTCACCACTGCTGGCCCCACTTTTTGTACGGCAGTAGCAATAAAATTAATGTTTTGATTATTATCGCTGCTGGGGGGATTAGACTGAGCAGGAATAACCGTTGGATATACTTGAGCTTGATTGATCGTGTCTGTCTGTTGGGCATTACGACTGCTCCAAAAGCCCAAACCTCCTCCGAGAGCAAAAATACTTAGATATACACTTAGCTTATTAGATAAGAATTTCATAACTATTTATTAATTTATGCTGGGTAGATTCCCCCACGATAATTATTACAGACAAAAAACAATAAAGTTTTTTTAGGGATAAAGTTATGCTAATTAATTTTATCTGTGCTATGTGTGATTTTTAAACTTTACTGCTAATTATTTATTTATGAGAATTTAGTCAATGAGAATCAAATTCCTGATTTTTAGCTAATTAAATCTTTGATCTCTTGTGCTTCTTGCTCATAGTCGTGAGCTTTGATTACTGGAGTTAAGTTATTTGTGGCAATAGGTTCAATCAGATCAATCCATGATTTACAACCGCCATAGATATCGTTATAGGCAATAGTTTGTGTTGTAGCCAGACGATATACTCTTAAGAGCAGAACTATTAAAGGTGTTTTCGGTTTCCACTTCAGGCGATCGCCGATCATCTTTTCATTCCAGATATGATATGGTTGCAATGCCTCAATCTGCTGCTTTTGGCTAACAGGTAAAACATTAGTAATCTCGGCACAACTTTTGATGGTCACAGTCTGGGGATGCCAACCAGATGTCACAGGAATTACCCCAGAAGCATACTCTGGCTTAAGTAAATCAGGTTTTTGATGTTCATAGGTAGGATATAGCCAAATTAAAGGATGTTTGACTTTAAATCCTTGCTCACGAATACCGCCTTTCCGTAATAAAACAACCGTTTTTCCTGTACTTAAAGCATCAACTGCGATCGCCCATTCTTTTAAAGCATGTTGAAATTGCTGGTTAGCCAATACCATAGCTTATCCCGATAGCTTTGATCACGTCTAAGTTTACTGTATTATTTTGCTTTTTCATCTGGAATGATACTATTTCCAGACTTTCTTGACGTATCACCTGTTTTCTATGGTGAAATAAACTACAAGATCTTTGTCACATACAAAATTGTTTAAAAAATACACAATAGATTTAACTTAATATCAAATCACTAAATGTTTGCTACGCATAAAGCATCGACAATAAATGGATAGCAAGTAATCGAACTCACAATTGAATTATTTAGTTTATTCAAAGTTTTACTGAGAGTAATTCTGAGTAGTTCGAGGCTTTCAAAA
>CALLPS010000296.1 GCA_938015355.1 uncultured Pleurocapsa sp. | reverse complement strand
TTGGCAAGAGTGGCAAAGAGGATTTTTGAGTACTGCCTCTCTACTAGATCGCAAAAATAGTGATGGCATCCTTTTGTTAGCTGCCGCCGCAATTTTGCCAGTAATTTTATTTTTACCTCTCTCTTCCAGGTTAATTTATTATAGTATCCCTGCTATTCCGCCCTACATTATTTTGTGCGCTGGCTGGTGGGGTAAATATCACCATTCTTCATGCGCCGTTAAAACACAATCAACCATAATTAATTACCCAATATCTAACGCCATCCAGCCCTCCCCCTCTGGAACTCTCTGTAAGTCTTCCATACAGTTAATGAGCTATTCAATACCCGCCAAAACTATCGATTTATATGGCGTAATTGCCCTACTATTAGGGATTGGCTTTTATAGCCTGATGGCAATCCTACCCTTGATAGTTAACTTCTTACCTACTGTTCTGCAAACTCCAGAAATCACTAGGTTAATTGCAGGGGTGGCGATCGCTTTGGGGACAGGTTGGTTAGCTTCGGCAATCGGGATATTCAAGCGTTCTTCCCTAGCATGGCTACCGTTATTTGTGGTTTTAACCATTACCTATTTAGCTACCATTAGAGGGTTTTCTCTATACCAAGACGTACGCTCTTCCAAGACTCTGGTAAACCAGGCAAATACCTGCTTAAGTATGGATACTCTTTGGACATTCGAGGGTTCGAGAGAAATTGGTGCAGCAGGAGGGATCAGCTATTATTTGAATCAAACATCCAGTCATCCTACTTCTCTAAATATATCGTCCCCCCCCATCGCCACAGACAACACCTATCGCACTGTGATGATTCTCTCTGATGGTGGTAAAAATCGCCTCCCTCCAGAGTTTCCTGGCACTTCTCCTCAATATTTAATTACCCAACCCGAACTACAACTCTATTGGAATAGCGATCGCCCTGTGGCATTTTTGACTGATTTTCTCCGTCATCCCCAAGATAGTAAAGATCCTCTTTCCCTTAACCTACCTGCGGGGGCAACTGAACCTTATCTAACTGTTGGACAACGGCGACTCTATCTTAATCAAGCTGCTACAAAATTAGCTCAGAAAAAATGCCCATGATCAGTTAGCAGTACATGTAGGCAAAGCCCTTTGTCAGTTACTAGTTATTGACCAGTTTCCGCTGTCTAAGGTACTTTCTTCTCCCGAAGATTCGATTTTAATCAAAGATAATTCTTGATTTATGTTTCCTTTGAGGTATATTTCTCCTTCAGACTCTCCACCAAGATCTATTTCTCCTAATACCTTATGGTTTATCGGATCATAGTGGAATTCAAAGTAATTTCCTTGCACCATGCCATCGACAATGTTGTCATAACTGGCAACCATTACCCCCGCAGGATCATAAAAACTAACTGTTAAAGAATTTACTTTGTTTGTCCCTCCTTTTCCCTGTTCGGCGATCGCTCCCGAACTATCTGCTTCATCGTAACTAAAGGCTGTTGTTACCCTATATCCATGGTCACTATTAATTTGTAACTGTTCCGTAGTTGCACCAGCAGGGAATACCCAACACAGGTTAGTTAAAACAATAACCCAGGTGACAATTAGTTTGACTGCCAAATTCTGATAAGTAAACATCTTAAAATCTTAAAACCGTAAATATAAATTAATTCCCTAGATTAATTAGGATACAACTCAAGGCAGAATACCTCTAAATTAAGTCTGTGGTATATTAAGAAAAATTACGCATAAAGTCTTTTCTCTTGACATAAGTGTGTTTATAATCGTCAAGTAAACAGAGGTTATATCAAAATGATAGCTAGGTCAGCCACAAATATTACTCTACAGTCTTTAGCAATTGACTTTTTTCGTAAGTCTGCTGGTAGTTGGAATTCTCAAAGGAGATACTATACTTTAAACCAGAATGTTGAACCACAAGAAGTGACAAGCTTGCTTAACGTTTCCTTTGTCGAGCAAGGGGCTCCCGAACTAATTGAGTTAGCTAAAAGCCATGAATTAGAAGATTTAGAGTCCATAGTCTGTGGTACTAAAGTCACCTGGCAAAGCAACTATACCAACCAAAATCGCAAGGAGGTAAATGGTTCAACTGTGTTTGGTATTCAGGGTAATATTCTCTATCGCGATCGCGGATTTGCCACTCCCAAACCTGTAATTGCAATTTGTTCTTTCCCTAATGTGTCAACTATGGCGTTGCGTACTGAATATAATGCCAATGTTTTTGAGGAGGAAATAAAGTTAGTTGGGAGCAGATATCGTACTAGACAGACAATTATCTCCCGCGCTGGACAAGAAATTACTATCGGTCAATATTTGGAAACGAGAATCGATTAAGAGAAATTTTCCAGATTAAAAAAAGCTCAATATGAGTTAAAATTTGGAAATTGAGACTTAGTTGGAAAATGTCTAACGTAACAAATATTGCTATTATCGGTTGTGGTTTCGTTGCTGACTATTATTTAATCACATTAAAACATTATCCAGAATTAAAGATAGTCGGCGTTTATGATCAAGATCCAACTAGAAGCAAGAATTTTGCTGAATACCATTCTGTTAGAGCATTTTATTCTTTAACTGAAATACTAGAAGATCAGCAAGTTAAGCTGGTGGTTAATTTAACTAACCCCAAAAGTCATTTTGCGATCAATTTAGCTTGTCTAGAGGCAAACAAGCATGTTTATTCCGAAAAACCTCTAGCAATGGAATTAGAAGATGCTGAGAAACTGGTCGAGATTGCCGAAAAAAAAGGACTATATCTCTCCTCGGCACCTTGTAGTCTGTTAGGGGAAACAGCCCAAACTATTTGGAAAGCATTACGAGAAGAAAAAGTTGGTAAAACCTATCTCGTCTACAGTGAAATGGATGATGGGCTACTTCATAAAATGCCTTACAGATCTTGGATCAGTCAATCTGGAATTCCTTGGCCCTATAAAGATGAGTTTGAAGTAGGCTGT
>CALLPS010000295.1 GCA_938015355.1 uncultured Pleurocapsa sp. | reverse complement strand
CTTGAGACTGAAATACCAGAATACAGACAAATCCAAACATTATTGACTCCTGATCTATACTGCGGAATTTAACTTTTGTGGATAGTTCGGATAATTGTGATGTCCAGATGCTGACTTGTAAATATAGCGTTTCTCAAATGAATGAAATACATTATTTTTTCCCTTTTCCCTTTCTCCTTTCCCCAAACACAATCGAGGTGTATCTCACCAATATGAGAATTGCCATACAATATTGATTCTTGATATCAGTAAATTTATTTAAGTAAAATTACTGAGCTTGTTTTCAAACACAATCATAATCGCTCAAAATAGAATTGGCAACAGCAATTTTTGAGAAAAATAGTAATTATCAATAAGTGAAATTACGTAGGTCAAATCTGATAAGGATTTGAGTCAGATAGAAAACTTTTGACTAAAGGATTTAATTGAGCATTTGTAGACTGCTCTCTCTGTGAACCTTGAATATCTGAGGCTGATTTTTGAGAAAATTTTGAAAAAATATTATTTTAAAGGTGTGGAATTCCGTTTCAAGAGCAGAGATTATTAATTCTTCTTGGGCTTTTCTAGGAAGTCGCTAAATTATGAGCTACTATCACAAGCGGTTTCATTACTACCAAACTGATAATATTCATGCAGTGTGATTTTGCAGGATCTCTAAATAAGTTAGATATTAAGTTACTTAAAAATATATGAAAAAAGCTATTTATCGTATTTTAGATGCCAATCTCGATCGCGCTAGAGAAGGATTAAGAATAATTGAAGAGTGGTGTCGTTTGGGCTTAAATAATCAACCTTTAGCGGAAGAATGTAAACAGATTCGTCAAGAGTTGGCACAGTGGCATAGTTGGGAATTGCGTCAGGCGAGGGATACTCCTGGTGATGTGGGGACAGTTCTATCTCATCCTCAAGAAGAAGTGCGGGAGAGTATTGAACAATTATTGCAAGCCAACCTCTGTCGATCGCAAGAAGCTTTACGAGTACTGGAAGAATACAGTAAGCTCTACGAGCCAAAAATGGCAGCAGCCTGTAAACAGCTCCGTTATCGTGTTTACACCATTGAAAGTAGTTTGCTCAATAATTATCGCCATCAGCAGCTACAAATTGCACCTTTATATTTAGTTACTTCTCCTGAGCCAGAAATTCTTAAAGTGGTAGAAGCGGCTCTCAAAGGTGGTTTGACTCTAGTGCAGTATCGAGATAAAGAAGGACAAGACAGCGATCGCTTAGAAAAAGCTCATCAACTATGTCAGCTATGTCATCAATATAATGCTCTATTTATCGTTAATGATCGGGTAGACATCGCTCTCGCAGTGGATGCCGATGGGGTACATTTAGGGCAGCATGATGCCCCCGTGGCTTTTGCGCGGGAAATCCTGGGTAGTCATAAAATTGTTGGTCGTTCCACAACTAACAAACAGGAATTAAATAAAGCGATCGCGGAACGCGCTGACTATGTGGGAGTGGGACCTTTTTATGAGACTCCGACTAAACCAGGGAAAGCATCAGTAGGCAAAGAATATATCGACTATGTAACAGCCAAATGTCCTGTTCCTTGGTTTGCTATTGGCGGAATCGATTTGAATAATCTTCATGGAGTTCTAACCACAGGAGCACAGAGAGTAGCAGTGGTTCGCGCTATCATGCAATCAGAGCAACCAACTCAAGTTACCCGCCAGTTCTTATCTCAATTAATTTAGATATTTAGACGGTAATTACCCCAATTGGCAGCTAGATTTATGTTAAATGCAACTAATAAAATAGAAATACGGGTCAATGGAGAATCCCATACCTGTCTAGCAAAGACTGCTTTGCCCGATTTACTAACCCAACTTAAGCTTAATCCTCGTCTGATCGCCGTAGAATATAACGGGGAAATTTTACACCGTCAATATTGGACAGATACCCAAATGCAGTCAGGCGATCGCTTAGAAATTGTCACGATTGTTGGTGGCGGTTGAATGTGCTTGATGTGGATTAGTTTGGTCTAGATTCATTGCTTTTTAGCTCTTAGCTTTTAGCTTTTAGCTTTTAATCACTACCACAAAGCATATAGTAGGCTTACTTAGCTACGGTAATACTAAAAATAATTAAATATACAACTGACAAATAACAAAAATGATTTTTAAACAAAATTCTGGGCAATTGAGACTTAAATCACTCTTTAAATCTATCCTTAAATCCTTGGTACCTTTGGCATTAGTCTGCGTTCTCGTCTTGGGTAACGCTAGTACAGCTATGGCGGCGCGCACTGGCGGTAGAATCGGTGGGGGTTCATTCCGTGCCCCTTCTCGTAGTTACTCTGCTCCTCGTGGAGGTAGTTACGGTGGAGGCTATAGATCTCCTGGCTACGGCTATGGCGGTGGTGGTTTTGGCTTTCCTTTCTTACTTCCCTTTGTCGGATACGGTGGCGGTGGTTTATTTTCCATTCTGATCTTTTTTGCGATCGCCAGCTTTATTGTCCGTAGTTTCCAAAATGCGGGAGTAGGTACAGTAGGTACAGATGGGGGCTATGGCACTAGTTCTAAAGTAGCGGTGGCGGAAGTACAAGTGGGTTTATTGGCAAACGCCCGTGAATTACAACCCGAATTAAATCGTCTGGCTCTAACTGCCGATACTAGTACTGCGTCAGGAAGAGCAAAAGTACTCCAAGAGGCAACATTAGCCTTATTACGGCACCCTGAATATTGGGTATATGGTGCCACAAACTCACAAAAAGCCAGTTTAGATGCAGCAGAAGCCAAGTTTAATCAATTTGCTTTAACAGAACGCAGCAAATTTACCGATGAAACCTTAAGTAACGTCGATAGTGTCATTAGTAAGGATTCGCAAAAAACTTTGGGTGACGGTAGTGCAGAAAGCGCGATGCAATTGAAAGAAGGTGATTCTGGAGAATATATTGTTGCCACAGTCATTGTGGGGGCAACAGGCAATCTTGATTTACCCCAAATTAACGGCACCGATGATATGCGTCAGGCACTTCAACAAGTAGGTAGTCTGGGAAGCGATCGCCTTTTAGCGGTAGAAGTTCTCTGGACACCCCAAGCAGACGGTGACACCTTAACTTCTGAAGATATTTTGGCATATTACCCTAATCTAAAATTGGTGTAGTTTAACTTATTAGCCTCTTTTAAATGAATTTAACGGAACAAATACTTTCTCAGCAACCAGATAACGTACTAGAAAGACTACGTAATGCCGATCAGTTTTGGACAGCCTTACGTTCAGGAAAAATAGATACCACCGAGGTTGTTAGTAACAATTCATTAGAAATTGGCAAGCCCCAAGATACAGACATTGTTGTTTGTGGTGGCACCCTGGGAATTCTGCTGGGTGCTTCCCTACAGCGCCTTGGCTGGCAGGTTACTGTAATTGAAAGAGGCATTTTAAAAGGGAGAGAACAAGAATGGAATATTTCTCGTGAAGAGTTAGCAGTGCTGGTGGAATTAGAATTATTGACTACTAGCGAATTAGAAATTGCGATCGCAACAGAATATAATCCCGCCAGAGTGAGCTTTAAGTCAGGGGAAGAAGTTTGGGTTGAGGATGTTCTTAATATTGGAGTCGATCCTGTTTATCTGTTAGAAAAATTAAAACAAAAATTTCTCCAAGCAGGGGGAACACTATTAGAAAAGACAGTCTTTAAATCAGCTCAAGTTCATCCTGATGGGGTGGTTCTCGAAACAACAGAACAAACTATCATTAGCCGCTTATTAATAGATGCTATGGGACACTTTTCTCCCATTGTGAAACAGGCAAGAAAAAATACTAAACCCGAAGCGGTTTGTGTAGTTGTTGGTAGTTGCGCTCAAGGTTTTCCCGAGAATAATACGGGGGATTTGATTTATTCTTTTACCCCGATTATTAATCATTGCCAGTATTTTTGGGAAGCTTTTCCTGCGAAGGATGGTCGTACTACCTATATGTTTAGCTATTTAGATGCTGAACCAGAAAGACCAAGTTTAGAATATTTTATGTCAGAATATTTACGTTTATTGCCTGAATATCAAGGTATTGAATTAAATAAGCTAGATTTTAAACGTTTTTTGTTTGGTTTTTTTCCTGCCTATAAAGATAGTCCGATCAGATTACCGTTTAATCGTGTCTTGCCTATAGGAGATAGTGCAGGAGGACAATCCCCTGTAAGTTTTGGTGGTTTTGGAGCAATGATACGGCACTTAAAACGGCTAACGGAAGGTGTTAATGAAGCTTTGACAGTGGATAGTTTGAGCAGTCAAGAATTAGCTTTACTGCAACCATATCAACCTAACATTTCCGTTACCTGGCTCTTTCAACAAACTATGAGTGTTGAGATAGATCGCAAAGTTAATCCTGAGCAAATTAATAACTTGATGAATGGTGTTTTTTCCGTAATGGATCGTCTGGGAGATAAGGTACTCAAGCCATTTTTACAAGACGTAATTAGGTTTATGCCCTTAGCTAAAACCTTACCTTTAGTTAATCCGAAACTAGTCTTTCCTCTATTGCCCCAGATTGGGATTAAATCCTTAGTTAACTGGAGCACCCACTATTTCAACTTGGCATTGTATAGCGGTTTATATGGTGCTGCAAGACTAGTCCAACCCCTAGCTGAAAATTTATCCCCAACCCAAAAATACTATTATCATCGTTGGTTAGATGCTTGGAAATATGGTTCGGGTGGAGATTACGATCTAGATTAGATCTAGATTAAATATTAGTTTAGTAGTTGAATTTATGCCCAATCAGGCAACTTTGCTAAATTTCGCAATCCATACGAGCAACAGTAATGGCATCAAACCCAAAGGCAAACATCAAAGGCATGGGTGAGAGAAAAAGATAACTAGCATATAGGGCAATCCCACTGACAATAGCCGCAGAGAATAGCCATCTCTGCTCGTTGCTACTCATACCTTTTTCACTCTTAATTAGTCTCATGACCTTTTGAGGAATCGGCTCAGGCATCACACAGTTAGGGGGAAACGCCCAGTAGTTGTTGTAGCGCTCCCGCACTAAATCTGTCCAACCATTGCGATCGCACCATTCTTGAATCCATTCGTCATGAAAGTGTTGCATAAGTAAACGTTAAATTTCTTTTTAAGTTGATATCGTGGCTAATTTTTTACGAAACTAAAGTGTAATAAATAATTCAAATATAAG
>CALLPS010000294.1 GCA_938015355.1 uncultured Pleurocapsa sp. | reverse complement strand
ATGGAGTTGAAGTTGTTTTGATAGTTTTCTAAGATAGTTATTAGTTTGGCGGTTTCGTTATTGGTGTATTGTAAGTATTTAATATTATTATTGATCTCTGAGGTTAATTTTTGTAGCTCAACAATGTTACTTCCTGACTGTTTTTGGAAACTGGTGAGTATTTTCTCACCAAAGTTACTGATACTATTATTAATTTGGGATTTGTGTTGGTTTAAAGTTTTTACTACACTTTCTAATTCAGATTGAATATTATTGAAGCTAGTAATTTGTTGCTGAATATTGCGATCGCTTTGTTCTAGTAATTCAGTTGATTTTTGATTGAGGTTAGTTACGTCTTGGATTAGACTAGTTGTTTTCTCACTGGAAGTGTTGATATTATTAATAGCGACTTTTAAAGCATCGGTTGTGCTATGTAGACTTGCAGTTGATTCGTTGAATTGTTCGGGTATAGTTATAAGTTCATTGGTAGCAGTAGTTAGTTTATCAGCGAAGTCACTAGCTTTGAATGTTTCGGCGGCTGCATAAAAACTGATTGAACTATTTTGTAATGTGTCAGAAGCGGTATCTAACTGAGTATAAACTTGTTGGGCTAATTCTGTTGTTTGTTGTTGCGTTTCAGCTAGTTTATGTACTTGATTTGCTAAAACACCTGTAGACTTAGTAAATGATGTTTGAATGGTTGCTAAATCGGCAGTAAGACTTTCTAAATTTTCGGAAAATTTACTAGCTTCTATTTTTTCTGCACCTTGTAGATATAAAGTGGAAGCGGATTCAATTTTGTTAGCGGAAGTTACGAACCTGGGTACTATTTGACTTACAGTTTGGATATCTTGTTTTAGATTATGTGTCGATTCTCGAAAGCTATCAGTACTCGTTGCCATAGTGCGAGTTATATTACTAAACTCGCTTACCATTCTATCGACATTGTTATGAAAACCTCGATTAGCATCGACCATTCGATTAGCTGCATTACCAATAGTAGTTTCTAATACCTGTCCTACTCTTTCATGAAATCGTTCTAAAAATTCTTGCTGTTGTTTTACCATGCGATCGACGGCTTTATCTAAACGAGTATCTCCCTGAACATCAATTTTATAAATATTGTCAAGGTAGTCTTCCAGGGAACTAATTAGGAGAGATTTAGCAAAGTTAGTATTACAGCGTAGGTTAATTGCAGTTAAAATTGAACTACAAAATATGGCAATTAAACTAGAGAAAAAAGCAATTCCCATATTTTGCAATGGAACTTGTAACTGGGACACTAAATAGTTTAGATCGTCAGTATTTGCTCCAGTTTGACTAATGGTTTGACTGAGATTATATAGGTTAAAGCTAATACCGATAAAAGTTCCTAGTAAGCCAAAAGCTAGTAATAAGTTAGGTAATGTCCGACAAAAATAATCCCATTGTTCACAAGGAAGAGATATACCCCAGAAGTTTAATTTTTCCTGACCATATAAACCATCGATTAGAGCAATAGTATTTACTTGTTCCAGTTTGTTACTTGATTGTCTAAATCTAGCTTCTAACTTATTGACAATTTCTGGTTGTTTTCCGCGACTTCCTTGTATTAGTAATCTCGATACTTTATTCGCTGAACTAATTAAATGTCGATATAAAGTATGTCTTAGTAGCCCTGCTACTATAGTGGGAATAATCACTAAAATTGTTGTTAGTAATATTAGGGGCAATGGCAAAATACTTATTATTTCTGTCATAGTTTTGAAAAGCTTAAATTATATGGAATTTCAGTTATTAGTCTTGGGAAAATAATATTTAACCTCAGTTCGGTTTAATATAATTAGTGACTTTTGGTAAGCTCTCCTAAAGCATTAGCTTTACGTCCTTCTCCTCCGTCACCGCTTCGCATAATAAGCTATAAGATTTTTAGATTTTTTTCAGTTATCCTGACAGGGAAATCTAACGATAAAGTAGTGTTTTTTAAGCTTGTATCAAATAAAGACTTCAGCTTACACTTGAACTAAGGTTACTTAAGTTGACGAAGGTTTTTATAGCATTTTACGCAACAGCTCTTTCTTCATAACTGTATAATCTTCTTCGGAAATTATTTTCTTTGCTTTTAATTTCTTCAGCTTTTCCAGTTTCTTTTCTATTTCTTGAATATCTTTATCACTGCTGTCAACTCCCCCATCTATGACCGAGTTACTATCTAACTTATTCTGAGAAGTTTCATTATCTATTACTGGTTTATTATCTTGATCACTATCGTCAAATTTTTTATCTATGACCGAGTTACCATTTAACTTATTTGGAGTAACTTCTCCATCTATCACTGAGTTATTATCTGCATTACTATCCCAAAAGTCAGCATCTATTACTGGTTTATTATCTGGTTTTATATCAGAAATTTTCCCATCGATGATCGGATTATTGTTATCTGGTTTCTGAGGAATAGTATCTGGACTACTTTGATGATTTTGGTTATTAAAAAATTTAACTTCAACTTGATTTCCTCGATCTGATTCCTTAGTTGTAGCCGCATTGCTTCCAGTTAATATATGATCGCTCTGAATATCTCCTGCTAATTTTTGCTGTTGTTGTTCTTGTTCTTTCTGTTTTTTTTCGACAATATTGAGCATTTTGTGCCAAAAACGATTGATAATACCTTCTTGAGCATGCTTTTGAATACCGCCCCTAGCACCGACAACGATCTCTTTATAAAGATAATTAGGATCACTTTCTGGTAAACTATCTACTGTAGTGACAAACTGCCTTAATTTGGGTAAATAGTACTCATTCCACTTAGAAGGGTCATTAGTAATATCAGCGATCGCTTCATTCAATCTCTGATCTAAAGCTGATACAATCTCTTCAAGACTAGCGAGCTTTTCTAAAGCCTCATCCCAGACATAACTCAGGGAAGTACTTTCGTCTTGACCCCTTAACTTGTCGTGGTATTGAAGCTCATATTGTTTAGTCTGATCATTATAAGGAAGTAATTCAAATGCCAAAGAAGGATAAAAGATATCCTGTAAGTTATTAATATTGCCTGCATCGGGAGGAATAATATCAATAAACTGGGTGCTGTGATCGTTATGGAGAAAACTTTTGCCATAGCTTTTTTGACGCTGATAGTGGGCTCGCATTTGCGATAAACCCTGAATTAACCTGAGAGGAAAAGCCGCATATTCCTTAACCAGAATAATTTTATCTTCTTCTTGAATTGGTTTTAACTCACCGTCGTGGATACCTAAGTTTTGCGCCAGGATATTTTTAAATTGAGTTATCTCTGGCTTATCCGTATCTTTAAAGCCAATAATGCTTAAACTTTTACCTGTGTCGTCATAAAAGTAAGGATCTCTAGTGTTGAGGGGTAATAATGGCTCAGATTCTCGTATAATCTGCTCTAAACGTATCGAGCGATCGCTAATAGAATAACTTTCCAAGAAACGCTTCACTGCTGATTGTACCGTTGAACCGCTACGAGAGCCAAACATTTTGTCAACGATCAGGTTAATTTCTGAGGTTAGATTTTGCTCATCAACCACACCACGCTCTAAACAACTGGCTAAAGATTCTCCTAGCCCGATTTTATCTGTAATTCTACTACTTACTAATGCTAATTGAGCCGCGCGATCGCTTTCAGGTAAAAGATTTTGATAAGAAGTATCAGTATCAGTATCACCAAAGATCGCTTCACCACTCATATCATCAACATCTAGTCGTTTACCATCTTCTTGTTTCTTTTGATAGGCGACTTGAACATTATTTAATAGATTACTAAAAGCACTGGCTTTAGTAGTTAGTTCACTTACATGGTTTTGTAATGCCTTGACGATAATTAATGCTTCCCGAAATAAAGCCGAGTCATAGTTATGTCTGATTAACTTATTAACTTGTCCGATGATTCTTTTAGCTTCTTCTTGAATTTGACTAGTTTTTTGCTTATTCCGAAAGAATAAATCTTTTTTATTTTCAATATCGGTAATAGTTTGTTGAGCATCTTGCCACTTTCTTTCCACAGCTTCTAGAGCATGGGTTGTCCCCAAACTAGTAACACGATCCTCTAACTCGCGGTAAGATCTATTTAGTTCTGTCGTTAAAGCTTCCAACCAACCACGAGCATTAGCCAAAGAAAAATTAATATTATTTGGGTTAAGTAACTCTGCTAAATAACGGTCAATATCCTGAATATATTCTGTGGTCAGACGCTCCCGTTGTTTCAGCAGACTAGTAAACCATAATCCCCTACTACTAGCTGTTTCTCCTGGCTGTACTTTACGAAACTCACTACGAATTTCTCGCCCTAACTGAGCAATTACGTCTTGTCTTTCTTCCCGATTTTGAATCTCGGCAATATTAGTTTCTAGACGATTTCTCCAACTACTTAAAGCACTACTAAAAGTTTTACTGCCATCTGTCGTAGCTTGTTCTAATTTCTGCACAAATCCGTTATCATCTTCAGAGCGATCGTACCAACGATCTAAGAAACTTAATAATAGATTACTGGAGTCGGCATTTTGTCCCTCTCCCTGTTGCCAAAAGTCAAGCAATTTAAGTTTAATCTGGTTAAGAGATACCTGCACTGCCATATCCCGAGGAAAATAAATTTGTGCCAAACCAAAAGTTAAATAACGCTGCACATTAGGACGAGGATGTTCGTCTGTTTGAATCATATGTTGCAGAAAATTATCTCTTTGTGCAGTAACAATTGGTGATAATTCTCCCGCAAAGTCTAAGGTTATTTTATGAGCAATAATATTGCAAAGTTTGCTCTTTTCTAAAATCCGATAATCCCTAGCAGTGCGGTTAGATACTAAATAAATATATTCAAAAGGTGGACGAGATTCCTCAATAAACTCCAAATTTTGTAAGTCGTATTCCGCATTAAAAGTTGTACCCATAGTCGCGTAATAATTCAGTTCTTTTAATGCCGCATAAGTATTAGCACTCTTATCAGGGGCATTCCCATAAAGTTCAGGACTGATGACAAAATAACCAGCAATTTGTGCACCATCATTACCATACATTTGACGTAAACAATACGCCACATCTAAAAATACACCACTACCTGTCCCCCCACATAAAGACCCGACAACAAAAATATTTAATTTATTCTCCACACTCCAATTATTGCGGATCATAAATGCCTCATGTCCCCGCGTTCTTCTTTCTGCCGATTCAATTGCCGCTTTAATCTTTCTATAATTATGAAAAAATGCCAATCTTCCCACAGGACGAATTGCCTGAGCGCCCTCATCGATCGCTTTCAGATTCTTCAATAACTCAGGAGGAAACCAACGAGAAATATTACTATATACTCCAGGAGAACCATCATAGTTTTGTCCTCTTCTGGTTATTTCTTTAGCAAAATTATCAACTTCCGATCGCGTCATCGTAGCCGCAACTTTTTCCGCATCACTAAAACGTAAATCCACACCATGAAAAGTATTTCCCGTCCTTAAACCTGTCGTGCCATTAGTTGCTTTGTCCGTATCAATATGCACAAAACTAATCACAGGAAGCTGTTTAAAATCCTGATAACGCTCAACAATTAAGCGACGAATTCTCATTAATACATCTCGCCCTGTTCCTCCTAAACCAATACAGATAGTACGGTTAATCTTTTGTGAGTGAGTGTCTTTAAATGCCATGATTTTAAATATATTGTGAACTGATATTTTTTGGTTGATTTATTATCGAGAAATTCTCAAATCAATTTCAAAATCTTGCTGTCGTCTTTTATCTTCAACAGGACAATTAATACTAAAAATATTCCGCGTAACTTCAATTTCTTTTTCTATTAGGCGATCGCCATATAAAAGCTTTCCATTATTAGTTGGTTTTAAATATATTTTATTTCCTCTTCTGATTAAATAGCCCCTAATATCATCCCCAGGACAGAAAATTCCTTTAGTACTATTATCCCCGATGGTAATTTTCTCTTTGTGCTTTAAATAACAAGACTTAGCTTCCCGCTCATCATCAGAGACAAAACTGACTTTGATCCGCCACCTTTTATTAAGACTTATGAAACGTTTCGTCCCCCAGCCAACAAGACCTAATACAATAATTAGGAATACAGTGGGAAATAGTAGCAATTTCACCAGATAAGGTGTTACCAGACAAGTTTCCTTGCCTCCTGGTGCGGGAGTACAAAATTCCTGAACTGTTGGGGGAATATCCACCACAGAAAGCTCATAGGTGCGATTATTTTCCGTAGTAATAATTTGCGATCGCTCTTTAATCGGCAAGGCATTTAACCAACTCGCCCGATCTTTACTAGCTTGAGAATTCCCACGACGAAAGGGACTAGCTGCGGGAGTTTCAATCCAAGTTGCAGAATCAATCCCAGGTTCAGTCAATAAAGGAGCATCAGTCAACCAAATTATCGACTGAGGTTTGGGGGCAATATTATCATTGAGGCGACATTGATTAAGCTGTGCTAAACCCTGATAAGTAAACAACTCAGCTCTTTGAATATCAGTATTACGAAGATTAATTTCCGATTCAAAAGGCAAAATATCTAAAATCTGCTCAATAACCTCTGGTTGCCGCTTAAACTCGATCCCTGTTGACAACGTAAGGGGGTTAATATCAGGCTGTAACGGATTAACCCTACCAGCAAAAGGAACCAGATAAACCGTCTCCCCCGACTGCAAACTATCCTCAATAATTTGAGTCAACCGCAATCGCCCTTCCGCATTCAAGCCGACGCTTTCTGTCAGATCGACAGCTATCACCACATCCCGCCCGCCATAGATACGAGAAGCTAAGTTTAAACCAAACTGTTGCCAAGACTTAACGGGTTTTCCTGGAGCGATCGCTTTACAATTATTTGTCAAAACTTTTTACTGACTAAAATTTAAGTTAAGAGAATCATCAATGTAATTACTTACAACCGTATTTTCAGATTAAAATAAACCACCACTAGGAATCTACTGACATTTACAGAAGTTCAATAAAATATAGAAATAACAACTAACAAATGATCTTGCTGTTCTATTTTTATCAAAAAGCCTTAGCTCTTAGCTCTTAAATATTTAGATAATTGGGTGTACCTTATAAATACTTAAGTGGGTGGGTCAAATTAATTAGAAGATGCTTTGGGTAGTGGGGTAGTGAGGTAGTGGGGTAGTGGGGTAGTGGAGAATACAAGACAGGCAAATAATCAACATCAAAATTAATATCTGAATTTTGGTCTTACATTTGATTACGCCTATCTGCATTACTTAGTACAGCTCTTGATTAGGACTTACCCAAGGATGGGTGAGGGAAATTTACTGTGGCAAAAATTTATTTTCACGTTGTTTAAGTAAAAAGATGATAACTGGAAAAAAAGTAGAATAAAACTGTAATTTTTGCTTTTATTGCTATTTAAATTTGGATTTTGATTTAAACTAAAACTATACATAGTTCCAACAAGCTCCTAAAGCATTAATTATAGAAACATGAGACTTGCTCACAGTTTTAATTCTGAAGAATGGCATAATTTTCTAGAACAAAAAGCTCTTGAAGTCAAACTTACGCGATGTGAAACTAGCGTTTTTATAACTAGGTTTACTAAAGATAACTGGCTGGATAAAATAGAGGATGTTTGGGCAAAAAGTATTGTTAATAGCTGTGAAGCTTTTGTTGTTCATTCACGCAGGATATATAAAGCGTTCAAGCCCTATTGTCCTGAACTTAGCAAGGGTACTGATGAAAAAAAATTTCCCATAGTACGAGACTGGTTACTAGAAGAGTTTGCTAGCCAGACAAATAATTATTTACCGCCAACAGAATTTTCTTTAGTTAGATCTAAAATTGCGAAAGAATGCTATCAAGCTATTTTGCAGCCAGGAGCATTAATTAGGATCAAAGCACCGAGTAAAATGGGGAAAAGCCGATTATTAAATAATATATTGAGCTTCTCTGAGCAGCAAAATTATTTTACGGTTCATATTAATTTATTACAAATAGAACAAAGTAAATTTGATGATTTAGATTTATTTTTACGTTGGTTTTGCATCTATATCAGTGATGCTCTAAAACTTAACTTAAATCTTGATGAATATTGGCATAAAGATCGAGGCAGTATGCTGAGTTGTACGAGATATTTAGAGACAATTTTAACTCAATGCGATCGCCCTTTAGTATTAGGTCTGGATGAAGTAGATCGTCTGTTAAACTATCCCCACATTAGTCAAGATTTCTTTTATTTACTACGGAGTTGGCACGAAGAAGCCAATAATGACGATCTTTGGGAACAATTACGTTTAGCTGTGGTTTATTCAACGGAAGATTTTGGTAGCTTAGATATTAATCAATCTCCTTTTAATGTTGGCTTGCCAATTGAATTACAATCATTTAGTCGTCAGGAAATAGAAGAATTAGCAAAAGTTTATCATTTAAATTTTAGCGATCGCGATCTCGAACAGTTAATGTCAATGGTTGCTGGACATCCTTATTTAACCGATCAGGCAATGTCTTATTTGGCTAACCACCAGGAAATTAATTTATCTCAATTATTACAGCAAGCTACAACTGATACGGGTATTTATAATAGCTATCTGCGACAGCATTTAGAGCATTTAATTAATTTAAAATCTAACAGTCAATTGACTGAGATCTTTCTCCAGATATTAGATAGTCCTAAACCAGTGCAAGTTGATACTCTTTTGGGTTACCAACTTTATCGTATGGGGTTAATTAAGTGGTCGCCAAATAATCTTGTTGAACCTAGTTGTGAACTTTTTAGAATGTATTTTTTAGAGAGATTAAAGACAAGTGAATAACATATGGCGGTTTTCATATTAATGAGATACACATTGGTGGAGCCAGGGAATAGG
>CALLPS010000293.1 GCA_938015355.1 uncultured Pleurocapsa sp. | reverse complement strand
ATAATTTTAAATCAATCTTAATTCCCTCAGTAGTTGGCGTGCCAAAATCACGACACAGAATTAATAAGAAACTTACTAGACGAGAACCCATATCTCGATGCGCCAGGGTTTCAATCATCATTTCCGTTTGTAAAATGCGGGAGGACAATCCACGCAACATCAGCATTGCTAATTCAGGATTCTCTTTCAGAGATTTTTCTACTTGCTCAATCGGTGCGGATAACAATTCCACTGAGGTAAACGCCACTGAATGATAAAAGCGATCGCTCTTTTGTCCAGTTATTAAAGAAAGTACGCCAAATACTGTATTTTCTCTCAGCAATGCCACAGTAATTTCTTCCCCTGCTTCATAAACACGAGATAGTTTAACTGCACCTTTCAATAAAAAGTAAACTCTTTCGGCTGGATCACCAGGAAAGAAGATCGTTTTGCCACGCTCAAAACTCTCCACAATTGGAGGGAAAGAACCGCGACCAAGTTTACGAAATACTGATGCTAGAGGCTGATTTTGTGTTAGAGGAAGTTCCATATAACCTAGATCTGAGTTAAAGATACTCTACTGCTCGATTAATTATTCTTAATGGTAGCTACATATTCTCATACTACAAGCTTCATTGCTTAATCCTTGGTATTATTGGCATCTAACGCCAACTAATTTAATTATCGTTAAGATAAAACTTCTTAAACTTAATAATTGTAATAGATTAAGTAAACTTTATTGACGAAGGTTAACCCAAGATGCACTACTGACATTACAATAGCTCGATTAAGAAAAAAACCTGAGTACACCCCAATACTTTTCAGATAAATATAATTTCTACGCCCCTAACTCCCCCAATCCTTCTACTTCCCCTACTCCCCCAGGCAGTTGTAGGATAGATAATTGCAATCAAAATTAAAAAAAGATCGTGCTGGATTTAACTGGAAAAAATGCTTTCGTTACAGGAATAGCCAATAATCGTTCTATTGCTTGGGGTATCGCCCAGCAGCTACACAAAGCTGGTGCCAATATAGGTGTAAACTACCTTCCCGATGAACGGGGGCGATTTGAAAAAAAAGTCAGAGATTTAGTTGAACCTCTTTCTCCAAGTATCATTGTTCCTTGTGATGTGCAAAATGATGAGCTACTAGATTCGATGTTTGGTACTATTGCCCAAGAATGGGGCAAGCTTGATATTCTAGTTCACTGTTTGGCATTTGCCGACAAAGAAGATTTGACAGGAGATTTTTCTGCTACTTCTCGGACAGGTTTTGCCAAGGCTCTAGATATCAGTAGTTACTCCCTTAACTGTCTAGCTAGTAGAGCCAAGCCACTAATGACAGAAGGTGGTAGCATCATTACCCTCTCTTATTTGGGAGGAGTTAAAGTTATCCCTAACTATAATGTTATGGGAGTAGCTAAATCAGCATTGGAAATGAGTGTGCGTTATCTTGCTGCTGAATTAGGGCCAGATAATATTCGAGTTAATGCCATTTCCGCTGGCCCAATCCGTACCCTAGCTTCATCTGCGGTAGGAGGAATTCTCGATATGATTCGCCACGTAGAAGCAACTGCTCCTTTACGACGTACCGTAACTCAAACGGAAGTTGGTAACACTGCGGCATTTTTGTGTAGCGATCTTTCCAGTGGCATTACAGGACAAGTGATCTATGTTGATTCTGGATATGAGATCATGGGGATGTAAGTTTTTAAAGCTATTAGCTATTAGCTTTAAGCCACCTTCGGTTCACAATTACAATGAACTTATATATTAATCCTGAATAGTTATGCAAACTAGCGATCGCGAAACCACATCTTTAAATAATCACGCTTTGAACCCAGGGAGAATAGCATCTGTTAGCCGTACCACGGGGGAGACAGATGTCATGGTGGAATTAAACATAGACGGGACAGGAAAGTGTCATGCCGACACTGGGATTCCTTTTCTTGACCATATGCTAAACCAGATCTCTTCCCACGGCTTAATCGATCTTAACGTTAAAGCCACTGGAGATATTGAGATTGATGATCATCATACTAATGAAGATGTGGGTATTACTTTGGGCATGGCTTTAGCCAAAGCTTTAGGCGATCGCAAAGGCATTGTCCGCTTTGGTCATTTTGTAGCACCTTTGGACGAAGCTTTAGTTCAAGTGGCTTTGGATTTTTCGGGTAGACCCCATCTCAGTTATGGTTTGGAGATTCCCACCCAAAGAGTTGGTACTTATGATACTCAACTGGTGAGGGAATTTTTTGTAGCGATAATTAATCATTCCCAAATGACTCTACATATCCGTCAGCTAGATGGAATTAATTCCCACCATATAATTGAAGCAACTTTTAAAGCTTTTGCTCGTGCCATGCGGATGGCGGCAGAAATAGATCCCCGTCGTGCAGGAAATATTCCTAGTTCCAAAGGAGTTCTTTAGAGACAAGGCACGCCTTGTCTGTACATTTAGTAGTAATTAATAGTATGACGGTAGAAGTATCTAGTAAGTGGGTACAGGTTCAAAACGAAGATTTGGCGATTGATGCTTATTTGGCAATGCCAGAAGCATCTGGAGTTTATCCAGGGGTTGTCGTAATTCAAGAGATTTTCGGCGTTAATCAGCATATTCGTGATGTTACTGAAAAGTTGGCGGCAGAAGGGTATATTGCGATCGCACCTGCGATTTATCAGCGTCAAGCCCCAGGTTTTGCCGTTGGCTATGGGGCAGAAGATGTCAAACAAGGCAGGGAGTATAAGGTCAAGACTAAAGCTCAAGAATTGTTAACTGATATTCAAGCTACCATCGATTATCTTTATACTCTGCCCCTGGTGAAGCAGTCGGGAGTGGGCACCATTGGCTTCTGCTTTGGGGGGCATGTTGTCTATCTAGCAGCTACTTTAGATCGGGTTGCGGCAACGGCTTCCTTTTATGGCGCACAAATTGCCACCTGGTGTCCTGGATCAGATCAGGCAACGATTAATTATACGAAAGATATTAAAGGAACAATCTATACTTTCTTTGGTACAGAAGATCCCCTGATTCCTAATGAACAAAATGTACAAATAGAAGCTGAATTAAAACAGCATAATATCGACCATCAAGTATTCCGTTACCAAGAGGCAA
Organism: uncultured Pleurocapsa sp.; assembly: GCA_938015355.1. GTDB lineage: Bacteria > Cyanobacteriota > Cyanobacteriia > Cyanobacteriales > Xenococcaceae > Waterburya. The sequence continues at coordinate 2,791 of CALLPS010000293.1, read as the reverse complement.
CTCATGGGTTTATGTGCGATTATCGTGACAGCTATAGTCCAGATGTAGCCAAAGATTCCTGGAAAAAAGTGCTAAACTTGTTTAGCCAAAAGCTGTGAGTAGTTTAAAATCTATTCAACCTCGCTTTTTTACTGGTGTTAATTCATTATTTGGAACCTCCTCTTTTTTGAAGTAAACCTTAAATAAGCAGAGAATTTGGGCTAATTTTCCGAAAATATTCACCATATACAAACTACAATGTCTGATTCAACCTCTGTTCCCAACTCAACTCAAGCTTTCTCGATGGAAGATTTTGAGAGTGCTCTTCAAGAATACGATTATGAGTTTACGAGAGGACAGAAAATACAAGGGACAATAGTTCAAATTACCTCCGATGGGGCATATGTTGATATTGGGGGTAAATCTCCTGCTTTTGTGCCGACTAATGAAGCTGCTTTGGGTTTTGTGAATAACTTAGAGGCTACTTTACCCATTGGGGAAACCAGAGAGTTTTTGATTATTCGGGAACAAGATGCCGAGGGACAGGTTACTCTTTCCGTTCGTCAGTTAGCCTTAGATCAAGCTTGGGCTGATATTAAAGAAATGGCGGAAACGGGCAAATCTACCCAAATGCGCGTCACAGGGGTGAATAAAGGTGGTGTCATGGGAGAAGTTTCAGGATTACGTGCCTTTATTCCAAGATCGCACCTCCAACAACGAGATAACTTAGAATCTTTAGTAGGACAGCTTTTGACCGCCACATTTTTGGAAGTAAACCAAGAAAATAGAAAGCTGGTATTGTCTCAAAGGGATGCTATGCGGGCTGTAGCGATGAATAGCATTCAAGAAGGAGCTTTGATGTCGGGCAAGATCGTCAATATCAAGCCCTACGGTGTGTTTGTTGATCTTCAAGGAGCAACAGGTTTACTCCATATTAAAGAGATTAGCAGTGCCCGTGTTGAATCTTTAAGCACTATCTTTGAAGTGGGACAAGCAATCAAAGTTGTGATTAAACAAATTGATGAGCATCAGAATCGGATGTCTCTCTCGATTAAAGCTTTGGAGTCATACCCTGGCGAAAACATCGAAAAATTAGAAGAGGTAATGGCAAACGCCGATGAAAGATGGGAAAAAGCCCAAAATTCTAGTGCAGAGGCTCCCCCTGTTGCGGAAAAAACCCCGAAAGTTGATAGTAACCAGGAAAGTTCTGTTGCAGATGTACCTGTTGTAGAAGAATCTACCCCAGAACCAGAAAATTCTGTCGAGGATGCTCCCTCTGTTGCAGAAACTGCTTCAGAATCAGAAATGGAAACTTCACCAGAAGCAACTAACTCTGAAGCTGAAAACAAAACAGATCCAGAAACCGAAGCTTAAGTTAATTTTAACTAGTAGAGCTAAGAGCTATTAACAAAATCCCGTTAGTCTAAGCACTATATGTCCATCGATAGTCAATGGCATATTGAACGAAGCCAACAAATATTAAAGCAATATCCAGAGATTAAGCAGTATTTTGGTCACTATCCGCCATCAATATTGGCGATCGCCTGTTTAGTCATCCTACAGTGGTTTGTTGCTTGGCTAGTTAAGGATTTGTCTTGGTATATGATTGGTGCGATCGCTTTTTTTGTCGGACAATTCATCCTGCATTCTTTAGGGGTTTTTGTTCACGAAGCAGCTCATAATTTGATTTTCAAGCATAAGTTAGGTTCCAGGTTTGCTCTCTGGTTAATTGTTTGTGGCTCACTGTCTTTTGGTGAATCTCTTATTTATATTGGAGTTCATGGTAAAACCCACCATCTCCACTTAAACGATTACCAGTACGATCACGAGCTTTGGGATCGTAATCAGGTAGAGTTTGCTAATAATCACCCGCTGTGGCGCATTATGGAGAGCTTAATTCATCTTTTGCCAGGAGGAATAATTATTACAGGCGTAATTATCACTTTTCTGGTTGAAACGGATCATAATCGTCAAGTAAAGTCGGCAAAAGTTCCTCTCGGCTTTAATATTTTATTAATTATCACCAGTCTCTCCCTCTATACTTTCGCCTGGTTTTTTCTTAGCCCCCAAGCAACTCTCTATCTTTTTTGGAGTTTGACATTAATGGCAAGCAACTGGGGGATCAGCTTTCATGGGCAATCGATCACGGAACATCATATCTATCAACAAGGAAAAACTTACTCTACTTATAGTTGGACTAATATTCCTTTTTTCAATACTGGCTACCACGACGAACATCATACTTTTCCCAATGTTCCCTGGATACATCTCCCTAAAATCAAGGGGATTGCTGCTGAATATTTTACCAATGACAATCCCTATTCTTACTTTGAGTGGTGGTGGTGGTGGGCAAAATCGGCATTTGCCCCTTTAGGCTACAATCGCTCACGTTAATTTAAACCGTGTCTATATTCAGAAAAGGAGTTGTAAAACCGACAGTTTATGTAATCTAGCCTCTAGAAGGGATGCATAAATAACTGATCTCGAACCTAAATATTGATGAGAATTTCTTTCCCCTGCCAGTTCTTATGAGAGAGATTTGTCAAGCAATTTGTCTTTTTGTTGCTTTTTGTTACATTAATTGTTAACTTTAGTTACGAAAGCGAAAATAAGATTCAATATTAGGTTGAATATGATGGATATCAAATGGAAGAAGTTAGTATTTAGAATGGGCGTTTGGTTAGCTTTAGAAGTATTTTTTGGATATATCGGTGTCGATACAATAGCCGATTACAGTGAATTTATCTTTGAACGTAATTCCATCACTCTTAACTGCTAAATAGAATTTATGCTCGACGCGACAACACATAAT
>CALLPS010000292.1 GCA_938015355.1 uncultured Pleurocapsa sp. | reverse complement strand
TCTTCTCTTTGGCGATAAGTGACTACTTCTGCTTCACAGATCTCCTGTGCCAAATTACAGGTATTTAATTCTGCCCATAGTCCACCTCCTCCAAATTTACCTGTTGTTCCTGGTACTAAAAAATATAATTTCCGCATCAATAGAATTTCGATTGCTTACTGATAACTGCTCAATATTTGCTGTTAACTGTTGATGTTATGCTCTTGCTTATCACGGATACCGCTTCCCTAAAGGACTAGCTTCGCGTCGCGCATATGGTTTGCCCTCGCATGGGGGTACTGTTAACTGAACAAGGGTAGCCAAACAATGAAAGTAGTACCTGGACTAATTTCTGACAAATTATTGGGACTAATTAATTCGATTTTTCCCTGCATTTTCTTCGCTAATTCTTGAGCGATCGCTAATCCTAAACCCGTACCTGGAATGTCTCCCTTGGTTTGTATCCCTCGATAATGTCGTTCAAAAATTCGTTCTTGATCTATTAAGGGAATGCCATAACCAGTGTCTTCGATCCTTATCCCCACCATTCCCTCGAAAGTCTCCAACTTCAGCTGAACTTTCCCTCCTGAGGGGGTATATTTCAACGCATTATCAATGAGGTTATTGAGGATTTCTCTCAGGGCTGCAAAATCTCCCTTTACGGTCGGAATAATCGGCGGCAGATAATTAATTAACTCAATCTTTCTTTCGAGGGCGATGGCACTAGCAGTATTAAATAACGGCTCTATAATTTGGTTTAAATCAACAGCATCTAACTCAGCAGTAGAGCTTGGTAGCAAAAAACTACTCTGATCGAAAATGTTATTACTAGTTGACAAGAGAGGAAATGTATCATTATTCGGAGTGATGGTCGAATCAGGAGAAGATAGTTTATGGGATTCAGTTTCAAATTGTTCTAGCAATGCTTGAAAGCGATCGCTTTGTGCCAAGATGTTTTGAGCTAATTTGTGATTCGGATCTTCAGGTAACATGCGTTTGAGCAACAATTTTCCAAATGTTCGTAAAGCAGTTAGGGGATTACGTAACTGATGCAGTAAATTATCTAAACGATCATGTTCAATTCGCCTCAGATTTTCTTGGATCGTTAATTTGTTTTGTGTCCAATGATATTGAAATTCGATAAAACGGGCGATGGAAATCGTTCGCGCGATCTCTTCTACCTGCTGAAGTTCACTCGCTTGCCATTCTCTATCTTCACGCCCTGTTACTAATAAACCGATTAAAGTTTCTTGATGGATCAAAGGCAATATCAGTTGTTTTGTCTCTGTTAGATCTGTAGTCCAAGTATCTGCTGAGTTAGTTGAATTAGCCGTACCTTTACTGGTTAAATCATCAAGTAGCAATTGAGCTATCGAACGAGACTGTAAAGCTTGCCAGATATCAGATAGCTTAATTGGTGGTAACTCAAAAAATCTTTGCGCTTGAACTTGGGGATAAATTGCAAAAGGAAATAGCTTAGACTGCCCATCTTCTCCCATCTCTTCTGTCAAATAGATAATACTCCACATCGCACCCAAACTTTGAGATAGTAACCCTATCTGGGATTGACATAAAGTGGCAAATTCGGTACTGGAAATATGATTATTTGACATTGATGCTCCATGGACATAATATTTCCTGAAAATTATACGGTTGCTAAAAAAACTACCCAGTTAACTTAACATTTCAAATTTTTGTCTGATTATTTTTGTCTGATTATTTCATCTCATCATAAAACATTAAACAACTCACAATTTGAATTGTGTCTAAAACGAGTATTCTTTCCGTAATTCCCTCAGTAATCATTTGATTTTTTTTGTTCATTATGATACAATAAAGGTGAAAATAGTAACCAATGACACAGTATTACATTAAGTAAATCCTAAGGAGGTCAAGGGGTTGGCAAGAAAACGCAAACGCAAGAGCCGTCGTCGTCAAGAAGGTCGTAAAATATTAGAGCTTATTCCTCAGTATCATATTGAAAGTGGCGAAGATAAACCTGTCACCGCCGCTCGTAACTATATAGCCTCTCTCGAAATTGAACCTCCAGCAGTTTTGGTGGTCAAGAGAAACGAGCACACTACAGATCGTTATTTTTGGGCAGAGAAAGGATTGTTTGGAGCTCAGTATGTAGAGGAGAATCATTTTCTTTTCCCCAGCTTACAATCTATTGATCTTCAAGAGTGGGAAGGCGATAAGGCAGTGGTTGCAGCAGCGACTCACTAAGGTTTAAAGTTTAAGATTTGGTCGGCAGTAATCGATTTATTTGCTGCGGCTTGTTAATTTCAGGGAGATAAACATGTTGTTTGTCTCCCTTTTTACTCTATTTCAATTTTTGTCGGTCAATTATCCCTGGTCAAGACTGTACTCAACTAAACTGAAATCAATTTAATTAATCCACTGTTTGCACAGATAGATTTTCCTGAAGCTGAATTAATTCATCTCTATGGGCAGTTATGGTAACCACATTAGAACTATTGGTTTTAGGTGTCACTTGAACTAATATGTTTTCCCATCGACCAGCTTTTTGCCAATAAAATACCCCTGCTAGGGGCGAAATCAAGACTAATAGCCAAAAGATATTATTAACACTAGGAAACAATAAAAAAAGTATCAAAGCCAAGCAAGATAAACCAACTACTGCCAAAAAACTCAGTAGTATAGCTAGAAAAATACTGGGCTGTACATAGCCTTTAAAAGCAACTAGTTTATTTTGGGCATCGATGGAAGTTAATTGATAGGCTCTGGCTTCAAAATACTCCTGTAATTTTTTAATTAAAATATCTGCTGATTCAGCAGGGATAAGTTGGATTTGCTTGGTACGGTCTTTGACCGAAGCCCGAATAAAGAAAAATAACCCAATCATCATCAAAAGGGTCAGAAAAAAAGTCGAAGAAACAACTGGCAAATTCACTATATTTAGATTTTATTGAGATATCGTAACAATATCTTAAAATATATAGCAATTTGTACCTAAATTAAGATATTTACTTCCTGATTTGCCAGCGCCCCTAAATTAAATTTATAGGCTAGACAATTTATCAATTGAGATTAATTGCGGCTTTAAAGCTCAAGCTCTTAAAATCTAATGGGTTGATAGATTAAGGTTAAATCATTGCCATCACTTGCGGTCAGCATAGTAATGATTGTAATAGTGATATGAACTAGTTGTACGATTAACCTGATTAGCAACGACCCCCAAAACTGGAACATTTGACATTTGAATATTGTCTATATTCTGTTTGAGTAAAGAACGGTCAGTTTTCCCGATTCGGACTACTAATACCACTCCGTCAGTACGATTGGACAAAATCCTACCATCGGCAAACCCTAAGATTGGCGGAGTGTCATAGATGATCAAGTCATATTTTCGACTGCTTCTCAGACGTTCCATCAAAGCATACATTTTTTGGGAGGATAGTAAGCGAGTGGGATCTGGGGGAATATCCCCTGCGGTAATTACGGATAAATTTTCCCACTGAGGAACTTTAACAATAGCATCTTCAACATCCAAGCCAGTGGCGAGGACATTGCTCAAACCTTCATTATTTTCAATTCCAATCCAGCGATGTACTTGAGGACGACGTAAATCAGCATCAATTAACAGCACTCGTTGTTCCATTGCTGCTGCTGCTTGGGCTAAATGACAAGAAACAGTAGATTTCCCTTCTGAGGGAATAGAGGAGCTGATCACAAATGAGCGGATTGAGGTATCAGAGCCCAAAAGCTTGATATTAGTGTTGAGAGAGCGAAAAGATTCTAGAAAAGGAGAAGCACCATACCATTCCTGCTTGCTATCAGGAGTAGATTTTTGCGGAGACTTTGATGATCGATTGAGATTGAGGGTTGTGTTCCCAATTTGTAACTTAGGTAAACTGACTATTTCTTTCTTGGGCAGATCTTCAAGCTCATCTAGAGGCTTGAGGTCTTTTTGTACAGGAATTAAACCTAAGATTGGCAACTTAATATGCTCTTTTAACTCTTCAGAAGAGTGAAAAACAGGATCAAGTCGTTCTGCTAACAGTGCAGCAGCACAACCAAGTATTAAACCAGAAATTAAACCCAGAGCTAGATTGCGGGGGGGATTAGGGGAAATCGGATCTTCTAATACATTAGGCTGAGAAATTGCCTGCCAGGGTAATGCCTGTTGCGCTCCTTTGAGTTGTAGTTCTTCTTGTGCCGTTAAAAATCTAGTTAAGCTTTCGGTCGCTACAGTTAATTGCCGATTTAAATCCGTATATTGACGAGCAATTACAGGCATCTGCTTAGTTAGTTCATCTAATTCAGCGATCGCAACTTGCAAAACCTGCTCCCTCAATTCAAGTATCTGAATTTCATTAGCTGCTTCAATGTACTTTTGATTTAATTCTAAACGCAAAGTACTCGGAGAAGTTAAATTAGGCGTATTATCAACTGTACTAGCTAGATTTTGACCTAAAACTCCCCCTGCTTCCTGTTGCAGGAGAGTAAGCAAACGAGCTTTATTTTCTTCTAAAGTCTCAACTACAGGATTTTGAGCTGAAAAGCGGGCAGATTCCTTGGCTAACTCTACTTCTATTTGCTGTAGTTCATTTAATAAATTCTGATACCGAGGAGATTCGCTCAAGTAACTAGCCGCCAGAGCCTGTTCTGGTTGCAATCCTAACTGCTGATTGAGCATCCTATATAAAGACTTGGTTTCTTTCAATTGGGCTTGAGTATCGAAATACTTTTGCTCGAAATCAACCTGCTGTTGAGCCAGAATCTCTGCTTGCTGTTGAGGATCTAGCAGATTATATCGTTGACGAAACTTCTGGACTTTACCTTGCAACTCATCAACTCGTTCTCTTACTTCTGGAAGTTGACTTTCCACAAAATCAATTCCCTGCCTGACTTCAACTCTTCTCTCTTCCAGAGAATAGCGTAAGTAAGCTTCTGCTAAATTATCTAAGACAAACTGAATCTTATCAGGATCGCTATCCACATAAGATACTTCTAGAATTTTAGTTTTGTCCAGTTGCTCAATCTTCAAAGGAGATCTTTTCTGTTTGATTAACTCCCCGTACTCTATTTCTGAATACTTGGCAGACAAATTTTTGATGATGGGTTTTAACACGTGAGGACTACGTAATACTTCAACTTGAGTTTCGTAGTCTAAACCACCTAGATCCTGCTGTAATACGGAAAGAGGATCTTCCTGCTCTTCTGCCACTGGCTCTACCAGAAGCTTAAAACTCCCCTTATATTTCGCTTCCTGGTTAAAGGTCATAATTGCCGTCACAGTGGTTACTCCCGCAACTATGGCACCAATTAAACGCAGACGATGCTTAACGATGCTCGACAACTGCCTTAGATCGATACTATCTCCTTCAGCTTCGGCAGATTGATTAACCACAGGGAAGGAATAAGGGTAACTGTCCTTGCCATTTCTGTTATTAATTCCATTGCCGTTTCCATTCTTTAAAGGAAGATAAGTGGAACGATCTGAACTTCTATCGGGCATTAATGATACCAATCCTCACAACACGGATTAATTAAATTAGTCGCATAATAACCCATCACTACCACAAAATACAGTAGAGCAATGGGTTATTTTCTTCAAACTATGTTTCTAAAAGATGGCGTTAAATAAGCCAAATAGTCCACCAAGAGGACTTGTAACTTTACCAAGGCTATCAGTGGCAGAAGTTGAACCAGAGCGACCAACCACAACTACATCATTTTCTCCTAGCACAGGGTTAGTTTCTTCATTAACCTCAGCACCTAAATCAACTTTAATCTTGCGTTTATCAACTGTGCCGTTGGGTTTAAGACTAACCAACTCTACCTCATTTTTATTAGCACGGCTAGCGTCAAAACCACCAGCAGCAAGAATTGCTTGATTCAGAGGGGTATTGGGTTTGACTTCTACTGGGCCAGGAGTGACAACTTCTCCCACAACGTTAACGGTAATTGTTTCTGGAGAAAAAGTACCTCCAGCCGCTAGTTGTCTATCTGCCTGGGAAATCGCTGTTGCTCGAGGAATAATAACCTTATCCCCTTCTTGCAAAATAATATCTTGGCTAGTATCACCAGATTTAATTACTTCCCACAGACTTACCGAAATAATTTTCTCGTCACCATTCCAAGAAGTGCGCTTAACCTCTACTTCCTTAATATCTGCTAAGGGTTTAATCCCTTGAGCGGCGCTAATTGCCTGAGATAGTCTAGGAGGAATAGATTCTTGCTTACCTTGGTTGGCACCATTGTTAGTATCTCGGCTCAATAGTTCAGGTTGAATAAAGTGAGAACCTGGACGATATACTTCTCCGACAACTGCGATCTTGATTGGTTTGTCTGATTGTAGACCAAAACTAGCTTGAGCCAATCGATCTAATTCAGAAGTATTAATTTCGTCAGTTGTGGGGACAAAAATGGTGTCACCATCACGGAGAGAAATATCTTGTCTGATTTGGTTTTTAGTCAATAGATCCCAAAGGTTGGCATTATAAAGAACCTCTTTCCCACCACTTTGTCTAGATACTCTGACATTTCTGACATCAGCAATAGTTGTAATACCGCCAGCTTGTTCTAACAGGTCTGTTACAGTGGGAAACTGAGGACTTTCTGGAGTAAGAGCAACCTCATAAGCACCTGGATTATCTACCTCTCCCGCAATACCAATTCTTAGAGGGCGAGGTGCAATCAGACCAACGGTAATAATTGGTCTCTTAAGATAAGTTGCATACTCTTTGGAGACTACATCGGAAGTTTCTTTAAGGCTGAGACCAGTTACATCAACTCTACCAACTAAAGGTAAACTGATAGTGCCATCTACCAGAACAGGATATTCTCCGCTATATTCTTCCACTTGAAAAATATCAAGATTAATCGTGTCTCCCGCACCTAACGTATAGTCTGTTTCTGTGGTGGCGAATTCAGTATTAACTGGAGGAAGGGGAGATGTGGTTTGTCCAGAGTTTGAATCTGGAAAATTTTGATTTTCCAGTGGGGGTAAATCTCTGTAGTTGATGTTTGGTTGCTCTGTTGAAGATTTGCCAGGGTTTGCATCTTGCAATTCAATAGTATTTTCTTGAGCAATTACTGGAGCAGATACAAGGGCTAAGCAGAAAGATAAAACTAGCGCACTATAGCTATTAACTCGGTCTAAAAATAATTGATACAAAACAGATGTAGTTTTCATAAAAATATCACAATGAAAAAAGAGTAGATTATTGCGACTAGACTAACATTATTATCTCTTAAGGTTAAAATGTCGAAAAAGCGTAAGCAAAAGTTTCCTTACCTCGTGGGTTCAAAATGGACGGCAAAACAGAAATCATGGGGCTGGAGGCATTTCCAAGTAATCAATCGCAAAAACCAAGGAAAATGGGTCTTTGCTGAAATGATAGCATCCTGCGATCCCCAGACTCGATTTTGGCTAAATGCCTCTCAACTTAAGGATGATTCCCTCTGGCTACCAGGATGGAAAACTCTTCAAGAGATGGATAAAAGCCCTAGCTATGAGGACCTTAATAATTCTAGCTATTAATTTCGTTTATTTATTTAAAGATTGAATCAAGTTTTTATGAACAGAGATTAATAAAATAGCTTGGGAAGATAATAGCATTATCTTTGATAATTGTTTTTTAGTTTACCCATAAAATTTTAAACAACAATGAATAATATCTCTGTGGCGTTATCAAATGTTAGCAAAACATTTAGCGAAGTTTCCGTGGTTGATAATCTTTCTTTAGTAATTGAATCAGGTGAAATATTTGGTCTTTTGGGTCCGAATGGTGCAGGAAAATCAACTACAATTCGCATGCTCATTACCCTAACTCAGCCTAATCAAGGCAAAATTGAAGTGGCAGGCTATGATGTTGCATGTCACCCTAATCTTGTCAAAAGAAACATCGGTGTAGTGTTACAACAAATTAGTGTTGACGGAGAATTATCTGTCTGGGAAAATCTGGAATTCCACGGCAGAATGCATCATATTTCTCGCCCTGAAAGACAACAACGAATTAATACATGGCTGGAATATGTCGGCTTGAGCGATCGCCGAGATTCCTTAGTCAAAACTTTATCTGGAGGAATGAAACGTCGTTTGCAAATTGCCAGAGCATTACTTCATGAGCCGAGTATTTTGTTTTTGGATGAGCCTACTGTCGGTTTGGATCCTCAAACTCGCCGTCGTCTCTGGGAAATTATTCAAGATCTAAATAGTAAGGGTATGACAATTGTGATTACCAGTCACTATATGGAGGAGGTTGAGTTTTTGTGCGATCGCTCTGGAAACGGGAAACCTGGACGCATCGGCATTATGGAAGGGGGTAAGTTGATTGAATTAGGTACATTAGAACAGTTTAGGACGAAATATGGCAAAGCGATCGCTTTAAAACAGACGCAAGATAAGTTAGAAAGCCAATTTTTTCCTGACTCCAGTGCCGCAAATGATTATCTTGATTCTTTAAGTGATAAGACAGGAGTGATGATCCGCGACTCTAATTTAGAGGATATTTTTGTTGAGCTTACAGGGCATCAGTTGAATTAGTTATCAAAATACTGAATTGATCGTTTAAATTAGGCAGAATAAGTAATATTGTTTACCAGATAGCTATGGACATCAGCCAGATAAGAAAAGGATCAAGATTTCAGTCAGCAGTTTCCGCCGTGGAATTATTATCAGTGGAAGATCAAGCAATGTTGATCGAAATGTTTCAAACCCGACTACAGCAACAGAAGGTCAGTGAATTGGAGCAAGAGGTGCCAGAAGTACGACAGGAATGCGGGGTAAGTAACTTTGATTTTGTTTCTATTGATGATTTTTTGGCGGAATTGGAGCTTTAATTGAGTCTTATCTCCCTCAACGCGATTTAATTAAGATGGTTTACCAATTAAAATCAAGTCTAAAGTTTCTCTAAAAAAGGTCTAGTCTCGATTGTAGGGAATAAATACGATTGAAATAAACAATAGTGGAATATTTTAGAGTGTTTCCAGCTTTACTTCGACTGCTATATTGATCGCAGCATTGACCATTAATTACTAGGGGATAATTGTCTCAAGTAATTTCTTCAAATGAACAATTTTGCTCATGTTTAGCTTTTTAGACGGCTTGATTTTTTCTCAACAATATATTCCTCATGGGCATTGTTATCTCTGGAAGCCAGGATTGTTATGGTTACATATACTATCTGATGCATTTATTGCTCTGGCATACTATTCTATTCCCTTGGCATTAATTTATTTTGTGCGTCAGCGTCAGAATATTGCTTTTAAAGGAATATTAATTCTTTTTAGCCTATTTATTTTTAGTTGTGGCACGACCCACATTATGTCAATCTGGACAGTATGGCACTCTGATTATTGGCTATCAGGACTAATTAAAGCAATTACAGCAATTATCTCTTTACTTACCGCCTTTGAGATGATACCGACTCTGCCCAAAGCTCTCGCTTTACGTTCTCCTGAGGAATTAGCGATCGCAAATAAAGCATTGGAATTAGAGGTTGCTAATCGTCAACAAGCAGAAATAGCTTTGCATCAACTAAATCTGGAATTGGAGGCAAGAGTCGAACAACGCACCAAAGAAAATAAAGAAAATGAGCAAAGATTTCGTTCTTTGTTTGAAGCTGCACCTGATTTTATTTACTTGCTTAATTTAGAAGGGCAGATCGAACAGGTTAATCCTGCGGTCATTCATCAGTCAGGCTATTCGGAGTCAGAATTAATTGAGCAACCGTTAGTTAACTTCTTGTCCTCCGACTCTCAACAACTTTGTAACCAAGAACTTTCTGTTTTATTACGACAGGGAAAAAGCCGTCATGAGATGGAATTTGTCTGCCAAGATAACACTGTGTTAACGATGGACTGCTCTTGTACAGTAGTGGGCGATACTCAAGATGACGATGCTTATATTTTAGTCTTGCAAAGGGATATTAGCGATCGCAAAAGAATTGAAGAAACTTTACGTAAAACTAATCAAGAGTTAATGGCATCGAATGCGGAATTAGAAAAGTTTGCCTATCTCGCTTCCCACGATTTACGGGAACCCTTGCGCATGGTGACTAGTTTTACACAACTTCTGGCTCAAAGGTACTCAGGTAGATTAGATGACGATGCGGATCAGATAATTGGCTTTGCCGTTGATGGGGCAAAGCGCATGGAAGAATTAATTCATGATTTATTAGAATACTCGCAAGTGGGAAAGACAGAGCAATCTTGGTCATTAGTAGACTGCGAAGTAATTGTGAATCGAGCATTAAACAACTTACAAGTTTCCATCCAAGAAAGCAAAGTTAAGATTACTCGCACTCCCTTGCCCACCGTCATGGGAGATCCAGGACAATTAATCCGATTATGGCAAAACTTGCTTGATAATGCAATTATTTATCGTGATCAAGAGTCTAGTTCCATCGAAATTGGGGCAGAAGTTCAAACAGGGCAATGGCTATTATGGGTTAAGGATAATGGCATTGGTATTGCACCCCAATATCAAGAACGCATTTTTCAAATTTTTCAACGCCTCCATACCAAAGAGAAATATTCGGGTACAGGTATTGGCTTGGCTATCTGTCACAAAATTGTCGAGAGACATGGGGGCAGAATTTGGGTGGAATCAGCACCAGGAGAAGGTGCCACCTTCTATTTCACACTGCCACAAGAGCAAGACATATCACAAACTAGTACCGCTACTTAAGCGTAGCAAGTAGCATATAGCAATTAAGATATCATCTCTAGTTTCAAGATAATGAAATAGTGGCTTGATTTACGCATCAGTCTACTAGTAATGCTTCTGGTAAATAGGATAACCGCTAAAAATATAATTTAATATATCTAGATTGCAATATTTTAAGTTTAAACAACTATTATTGCCTATTATAAATAAGTATCAAGTATTGGACTGCAATAATGGAATTCTCAGAAATTCTTGCCAAGATAGCTCTGCGTATTCGTCAGTCTCTACATTTAGAAGAAATTCTCCAGACAACTGTTGCGGAAGTTCGCCAATGGTTAAATTCGGATCGGGTAATAATTTATCGTTTCAATGAAGATTGGAGTGGGATTGCCAAAGTAGAAGCGGTAAATGACCCAAAATGGTCTGTTTTGGGGAGGGTCATTGCTGATCCTTGTTTTCAAGATGCTTGGATCGAAAACTACAAAAGTGGCAGAATCTCAACTACAGAAGATATTCACAGTGGACAAGCGACTCCATGTTATGTTGAATTTCTAGAAGAGTATCATGTGAGAGCTAGTTTAGTCGTCCCGATCTTGCTAACTATAGATCGCCAAAATAATTCAGTTCCAACTAACGAGCTTTGGGGGTTACTGATTGCTCATGAATGTTCTAAGGTTAGAAAGTGGCAGCCGATAGAAGTTGATTTTCTACAACAATTAGCTACCCAACTTGCGATCGCCATTAAACAGGCAATTTTATTTGAACAGCTACAACAGACAAATAGAGCCTTAGCCGAATCCAAAGCAGATTTAGAAATAAAAGTCAGCGATCGCACCAGAGAATTACAAATAGTTAACCGTGAATTATTGAAGCTAAATCAAGAATTAACTCTTTCTAATCAAGAACTAGAACAGTTTGCTTATATTGTCTCCCATGATCTGCGGGAACCACTGCGCATGGTCACTAGCTTTACTCAGCTACTAGAGCGAAAATATTCTGGTCATTTAGATGAGGATGCCGATCAAATAATTGGCTTTGCCGTTGATGGGGCAACCCGCATGGAAGAATTGATTCGTGATTTATTAGCTTATTCTCGGGTTGGGAACT
>CALLPS010000291.1 GCA_938015355.1 uncultured Pleurocapsa sp. | reverse complement strand
ATCACCACTAATACATATAACTCCTACCTACTACTTACTACCTACTACTTACTACCTACTACTTACTACCTACTACTTACTACCTACTACTTACTACCTACTACCTACTACCTACTACTTACTACCTACTACCTACTACCTACTACCTACTACTTACTACCTCAACCTAGCCCTTAAGCACTGTATACGAACAGGATTTAGTATAAATAGACTAATGATGGTTCTGTTGCCAAAAATCTTGGCGACAAGGGATTTCATTAAAGCAGTAGCTTAAAATATTACTTTAGAGGATAACGAAAAAGATTATCCCAAACATAATCCATGACACCTTTTGCTTCTAATAAAGGTAATACTTGACAGCGATTTTGAAGATCGCATTGTAATAAAGCGATTTGCTTCACGGCATAGTTATTCCCTTCACGAGATTTTATTTCTGCCTTGATCTCGGCTAAGTTATTTAATGATTTTTCAATATCAAAATCGATTGCTGTACCAAACTTTTGTGACATCCAAGATTCAATGCGATCGTCTAATGCTGATGGTGTTAAAGGAATAGGGCTAGTTAATAAATGATAATAGACTAAAATAATTTCTTTGCATTCTTCTTCTTCCGCGGCATCAATTAGATATTTAAATACACCACTATTATTAGCAATATTACGGTAGAAAAGGGTTTCTGTAACGTTTTTTTGAAACTTGATTTGTTTATTTTTATAGCTGGTAAACTGTTTGAAAGCAAAGCCACCTAAAGTAACGACTAAAGACAAAACTGCAATTATCAAAGGCATAATATTGCGGACATCTTTTTCTTCTACTTGTAATTCGTTAATTGGCTGATATCCTAAAGTCAAATAAACAATTACACCTAAAATCAAGATGATTTGTGGTAGTACTTTTAGGGTTAAGGGGATTGCTGCACCGATCGCAGGAATACCAAAAAGTAAGCGATCTTTCCAATTCATACTCATTTTAATATTAGGAAAGATAAATTCAATATCTAGCTTTGATAGATTTTTGTATAAATAAAGATAAATTTTACCTGGCTTAAAATTCAATTCTTCTTGAGCAACAGGCTTATCTTTAAAATGCTGCTCTTCCTTGAATTTAATTAAAAGAACAACTCTTTGATAAATATCAATTTCTTTTTCGACTGTTTTCATCAGCCACTTTTTAAGTGTGATTTTTTCCGAAGAATCTCCTTTAGCATAGCAAATCATCTGGTCAAAATCATCAAAATCTACTTCTGTTTTGAGATCAAATACTGAATCTTCAAGCAAAGCCTGATTTAACTCTCGTTTAGATACGGAAAAATAATTAGCTTGTTTTAAAATTGATTCAAAGGTCGTTAAAAAATCTAATTCTTGACGCGTTAAATCAAAAATATTAGATGATTTAATAGATTTAAAATCAACCAAATCTGGATCAAAGGGAACAAAATTAGCTTTTAAATCTTCTAGAGAACGATGCAATTTAAAATGATAGTATGCTGCCAAAATATTGCAAAAATCACGAAAATGCTGCTGATCTGCGATCGCAACACCGTCAGCAATGCATAATTCAATAATTTCTTGGCGACTGTAGGGAATAAAAGCCTCTCGGTTCTTATAAACTGCCATCATTAGTTAGATCGTTGCTGATTTGGAATTGAATTGCTTGTAGCTGTAAGCTATAGATTATAAGCTATCTCGATACGTCTGAACGGGACAGGTTTTTGATGAGTATATCGTAAATAGAGCATAACAACTATTAGCATCAATAAACTATGACAATTGAAGCAAAAATATCCGCTTTTGACATCGAAATGATGCAAAGATGTTTGCATTTAGCACGCCAGGCATCAGGAAAAACATCACCGAATCCTCTGGTAGGTTCAGTCATAGTTAAAAATGGGGAAATTATTGGGTCAGGTTTTCATCCAGAAGTCGGACAACCCCATGCAGAAGTATTTGCGCTCCAAGAAGCTGGAAAACAAGCAAAGGATTCCACTGTCTATGTTAATTTAGAACCCTGTAGCCACTACGGCAGAACTCCACCTTGTGCGGAGGCTTTAATTAAAGCCCAAGTCGCTAAAGTAATTACAGGAATGGTAGACCCTGATCCGCGTGTTGCAGGGACAGGAATTAAAAAATTAAGAGATGCAGGAATAGAGGTAATAGTTGGGGTGGAAGAAGCGGCTTGTCGTCAACTTAACGAAGCCTTTGTCCATCGAGTATTGCATAAACAGCCTTTTGGGATCTTAAAATATGCCATGACTTTAGATGGCAAAATAGCAGCGACTACAGGACATAGTGCTTGGGTAACGGGAAAAGCTGCTCGTCACTTGGTGCATCAACTTAGAAGTACTTGTGATGCCATAATTATTGGCGGCAATACTGTCAGAAAAGATAACCCAAACTTAACTACCCATGGAGTTACAGCACATAATCCCCTGCGAGTTGTTATGAGTCGTAGTCTGGATTTGCCCATTGACTGCAACTTATGGAATACCAAAATTGCACCAACAATAGTTTTTACGGAAGCTGATAGCAGCACGGCACAGTATCAAAAGTTGATCGGTAAAGAAATAAATATTATTAGCGTCACTGCACTGACTCCGAACATAGTCATGGATCACTTGTATCAGCAAGGCATCTCTAAAGTTTTATGGGAATGTGGGGGAACTTTAGGGGCTAAGGCGATCGCTGATGGTACAATTCAAAAAGTAATGGCGTTTATTGCCCCTAAGATTATCGGTGGCACAGCAGCACCTTCCCCCGTCGGTGATTTAGGCTTAACTATGATGACCAATGCACTGTCATTAAAGGAAGTTAAAACTCAAATGATCGACTCAGATATTTTAATTGAAGGATATTTGAACTAATTTCAGACAACAAAGTTAGAGAGAGATAAAGGTAGTAAATCCACAAAATTAGTAAGATAAAACTTAAAGTCCAAAATCATTACATGACTCAAACGTCTCAAACTATCCAATTACCTGACAGTCAAAGTGCGATCGCCTTAGCAGGAAACAACGAACAAAACCTTAAATTACTTGCTCGTCATACAGGAGTGAATCTAGTCTTGCGGGGACAAGATTTATTAATTACAGGTCAAGAGAAAGCTGTAGCACGATGCGCCAAAGCAATTCTTACCCTCGAACCCTTGTGGTCTAAAGGCAAAACCCTATATGAGCCTGATATTCTAACGGCTTTTCAGGCGATTGATACTAATCGAACTGAAGAATACAGCGACTTGCAAAAAAATGTCCTCGCCCGTACTAAAAAAGGGGAAGTAATTCGCGCTAAGACTTTTAAACAAAAGCAATATATTAAAGCAATTCAAAAGCATGATATTACTTTTAGTATTGGCCCTGCGGGAACAGGTAAAACCTTCTTAGCTGCTGTATTAGCGGTTAAAGCACTGCTCAGTGATGAATGTGAGAGAATTATCCTAACTCGTCCTGCGGTGGAAGCGGGGGAAAAGTTGGGATTCTTACCAGGAGATTTGCAAGAAAAAGTTAATCCTTTTTTGCGTCCTTTGTACGATGCTCTCTATGAATTTATTGATGCCGAAAAAATTCCCGACCTCATAGAAAGAGGCAAAATTGAAGTGGCACCCCTGGCATATATGCGAGGACGCACTCTCTCTAATGCTTTTGTAATTGTCGATGAAGCCCAAAACACAACCCCTGCTCAATTAAAAATGGTACTTACCCGTCTTGGGTTCGGCTCTAAGATGGTTGTCACAGGTGATATTACTCAAACAGACTTACCCTCCAAGCAGGATTCTGGTTTAGTTGTTTCTCGCAGGATTTTACGTAATGTTGAGGGCATTGCTTTCTGTGAATTGACCCAAGCTGATGTGGTGCGCCATCCTTTAGTGCAGAAAATCGTAGCTGCCTACGAACGATATGATCATTAAAATTATGATCATGAAAATAATTTAGAGAGTTTTGCTTATAAAGTTTTACATTGAGCCTGATTATACAAAAGGCGATCGCATAATACTAAAGCTACCATCGCTTCTACCATGGGGACTGCTCTCGGCAAAACGCAAGGATCATGTCTCCCCTTAGCAGCGAGGACTGTCTCTGTTCCATCTTTGGTAACTGTTTTTTGTGACTTGCCAATAGTGGCAGTGGGCTTAAAAGCGACCCGAATCACAATATTTTCGCCGTTAGAAATGCCGCCCTGTACTCCTCCAGAACGATTGGAAACAGTGCGAGTTTCACCATTTTCGTCTATATAAAATTCATCGTTGTGTTCACTCCCTGTCATAGTTGTTCCTGCAAAACCAGAGCCAATTTCAAACCCTTTCGTAGCAGGAAGAGACATCACACCTTTGGCTAAATCTGCTTCTAATTTATCAAAGACAGGATCTCCTAACCCTCTAGGGACATGGCGTGCCACACATTCTACCACTCCTCCTAAAGAATCTTGTTCTCTCCTCGCTAAATCAATGCGTTCAATCATCGTCTCGGCACATTCAGTGTTAGGACAACGTACGATATTACTCTCTACCTGTTCTAAAGTTACGGTGTTGGAGTCTATATCCGCTTCAATATTTTTGATGCGCTTAACATAACCAATAATTTCCACCCCTGCGACTTGTTGCAGAATCTTTTTGGCGATCGCACCTGCTGCCACTCGACCAATCGTTTCCCGCGCTGAAGAGCGTCCACCACCCTTCCAATTACGAATACCATATTTGGCATCATAGGTAGCATCGGCATGAGAAGGACGGTATTTTACTGCCATCTCGTTGTAATCTTGCGATCGAGCGTCTTTATTCCTTACCAGGATTGAGATTGGTGTCCCCAGAGTTTTTCCCTCAAAGACACCAGACACTATTTCACAAGTATCACTTTCTTTCCGTGGAGTAGTAATCTTACTTTGTCCTGGTCTTCTACGGTCTAAGTCTACCTGTATTTCCGCTTCGCTAATTTCTAGTTGTGGAGGACAGCCATCAATAACTACACCGACACCCCCACCGTGAGATTCTCCGTAGGTTGTAATGCGAAATAGATGTCCGAATGTGTTACCCATAATGCCCTGGCTTGATTATTTAAGCGATTTGTATTTTATCGCAACTCCTACTCCTGTACCTAAAATTAACTAGATCATTATCTAAACTCCATCCAGGTTGGCGGATTGGAATTGGCTAATCGGGATGACTTTAGTTGTGGCGGGGGGAAGTAGTAAGTCTTGATATTGAACAAAGGTTATATTGTTTAAATTAATCGGGATATATAAGGGGGCTTGAGTTGATAGTAAATTACGTAGGTCAGTGGCGATCGCATTTTCTTCGTCTAAGGTTAATTTTTTAGTGATAGTCCCCAAACGTAAATAAAAATCGTTATCGATCGCATCAGGATTACTATGATATTTGTGTAGTAAATTGAATTGTTGTAAGTTGCGACGTAATTTATCTATTTCCCTGGAAACACCGTTATTTTTCCATGACCAGCCAATTACAATCGGAATCGTCTGATTATTCGCTGGCTGAAGTTGCAAAGAGCGCAGAGATAAATGTTGTTCTCGACTTAAAAAGTTATATTCTTGCTGGGGATTATAACCACCGAAGCGAATCGTTATCGGGAAATTAATCTGATGCTGGAGATAATTAATTAAACCAGGAAAATCGATCTGTTTGCTTTCTTGTCTCTGTTCATAAAACCATTTGCTAATTATTCCTGAATCCGTTACTAATCCTTCGCAACCAATAATTGTTCCATGTACTTGTTCTAACTGATAGGGAATGAATTTATTTTGGATCAATTCATGATTTACTATACGTTTTTGTAGTTTATTAATTAAGCTACTTAACTCGACAGGTTTATCACCATAAAAAGCCACCAAGCTTAAGTTGATACTGGAATTAAATATCATAATTCTGTTGCTCCTTAGCATAACTTTTAATTAAAGAGCTTTCAGCCTCTAGCTTTTAATTTATAGCTTATTAATAAAGGGCTTATAGCTTATAGCTTTTTTAATAAATTGTGCCCGATATTTTTAGCTGTTTGATCTTCTTGTTTAGCTTCCTTATCTTACTGGAACGAACATTCTAAAATGTGTTAAATTGTTTTAGAGAGTAAAAAAAGGAGGCAATGGCAAGACCAAAAGAGTTTGATCAGCAAGAAGTGTTAACCAAGGCAATGAATACTTTCTGGCGTTATGGTTATGAAGGAACATCAATGCAGACTTTAGTTTCTAATATGGGCATTAACCGAGGTAGTCTTTATGATACCTTTGGCGATAAACGCTCTTTATTTTTAGCAGCGATCGCCCATTATGAACAGACAGTAGTAAATCAGATGATGGCATCTTTACTAGCTCCCGATGCGAACAAGCAAACGATTATTAATTTGTTTCAAGAATTGGTGGCAAAAACTGTATCAGAAGAAGACTACTATGGTTGCTTTATTACCAATACCGCAGTGGAACTTTGTCCCCAAGACGAAGAAACCCAACGCAGAATTGATGTCAAATTCAAGCAAGTAGCTAGTGCCTTCAAACACGCTCTGACCAATGCTCAAGCCCAAGGAGAAATAAGCCGCGATCGCAATTTAGATACCCTGGCGCAATATCTTATTTCTAGTTTGCAAGGTTTAAGAGTAATGGCAAAAGTTAACCGCGATCAAGCAACTCTAAACAACATTGTCCAAGTCATTCTTGCCACATTAAATTAACCCTTTGTTAATTTTTTTACTCAATATTGGAATACTCATTCAAAAATTAGAGATAATCATGAACTTAACGCAACAATTACAAGAATTTCGCCAACAGTTTAGTGCCAATCAGCCAGAAAAAATCAAAGCGATTATGGCGCAAACTACGACAGACTTAATTAACAGCAAAATTGCCGAACAAAGTCTAAGTAAAGGACAAAAAGTGTCTAACTTCTCCTTACCTAATGCAGTGGGCAAAGAAGTAACTCTCGACTCCCTATTAACTAAGGGTGCAGTGGTCATTTCCTTTTATCGTGGTGGCTGGTGTCCCTATTGCAACTTAGAATTACGAGCACTGCAACAAGTCTTACCAGAAATAGTATCCAGGGGG
Source organism: uncultured Pleurocapsa sp. (assembly GCA_938015355.1). Classification (GTDB taxonomy): domain Bacteria; phylum Cyanobacteriota; class Cyanobacteriia; order Cyanobacteriales; family Xenococcaceae; genus Waterburya. The sequence continues at coordinate 326 of CALLPS010000291.1, read as the reverse complement.
GCAACTCTGGTCGCCATTTCTCCTGAAACCCCTGATAGCTCCCTTTCCACCCAAGAAAAAAACGAATTATCCTTTGAAGTACTAAGCGATCTCCATAATTCAGTTGCCAAACAATTTGGTTTAGTCTTTACTTTAGACGAATCATTAAGACCAATTTACGAAAGCTTTGGTATTGATATTCCTGGTCACAATGGCGACTCCAGCTTTGAATTACCACTCCCTGCGACTTATGTAATTGCAACCGATGGCACAATTATCCATAGTTTTGCCAATGCCGACTATACCCAAAGACTTAACCCCTCAGAAATAATTACAGCTTTAGATTC
>CALLPS010000290.1 GCA_938015355.1 uncultured Pleurocapsa sp. | reverse complement strand
GCGATCGCCCTTTTTCCAAAATCAAAATCTTAAATATTCTTACTCTCCATTCCCATAAAGGTCAGAGATAGTTAATAATTAATATCTGTTTACTGTTGACTAATTTATGTCTTTTGTTGGCTTACATATCCATAGTGACTATAGTTTGCTTGATGGTGCATCTCAGATACCTCAATTGATTGACCGCTGTTTGGAATTAGATATGCCAGCGATCGCTCTAACGGATCATGGGGTGATGTATGGTGCGATAGAATTGATTAAAGTCTGTCGCAAAAAAGGGATTAAGCCGATCATTGGCAATGAGATGTATGTGATCAATGGCGACATTGAAGTTAATATTACTGAGAAGAAAAGACGGCATCGTAAGTATCATCAGGTGGTATTGGCAAAGAATACTCAGGGATACAAGAATTTAGTTAAGCTAACTACTATTTCTCACCTCAAAGGTTATCAGGGTAGTGGTATTTTTGCTCGTCCTTGCATTAATAAAGAGTTATTAGAAAAGTATCATGAAGGTTTAATTGTCACTAGCGCTTGTTTGGGAGGAGAAGTACCCCAGGCAATTTTAAAAGGGGATTTGGATCATGCGGAGAAGGTGGCGAAATGGTATCAGGATCTATTTGGGGATGATTATTATTTAGAGATTCAGGATCATGGTTCCCCAGAAGACAGAATGGTCAATGTGGCAATTGTCAATATTGCTCGTAAGTTGGGGATCAAAATCGTTGCCACCAATGATTCTCATTTTATTTCCTGCTATGACGTTGAAGCCCATGATGCCCTGTTATGTATCCTGACTCAAAAGCGCATTACGGATGACAAACGCTTGCGCTACAGCGGCACAGAGTATCTGAAATCTGCGGATGAGATGAGGCTGCTATTTCGGGATCATTTAGAAGATGATGTCATTGAAGAGGCGATCGCAACTACCGTTGAAGTTGCTGATAAAGTCCAGCCTTATAATATTTTAGGGGAACCCCGTATCCCTGACTATCCTGTACCTGCGGGACATACTGCCGATAGTTATTTGGAGGAAGTTACTCGTCAGGGATTACTAGAAAGACTCAAATGTCGCAACCATACAGAAGTCCCTCCCGAATATATGCACAGACTGGAAATTGAACTCCAAGTCATGCAGCAAAAAGGCTTCTCAACCTACTTTTTAGTAGTATGGGACTATATTAAGTACGCTAGAGACAATGATATTCCTGTGGGACCTGGTAGGGGAAGCGCCGCAGGGTCTTTAGTGGCATATTGTCTCAAAATAACCAATATTGACCCCATTCACCACGGATTACTGTTTGAGCGTTTCCTTAACCCTGAAAGGAAATCAATGCCCGATGTGGATACAGATTTCTGCCCTGATCGCCGTGCCGACATGATTAAGTATGTTACAGATAAGTACGGTGAAGCGAATGTGGCACAGATCATCACCTTCAACCGCATGACTTCCAAGGCAGTGTTAAAAGATGTTGGTAGAGTATTAGGTGTGGACTTTGGTGATCAAAACCGCATTGCCAAAATGATTCCTGTGGCGCGGGGTAAGCCAGCTAAGCTGAAGGTCATGATTTCTGATGATACGCCTGAACCCGCTTTTAAACAGGCTTACGAACACGAAAGCGTGCCAATTTATGACGACAATAAAGAAGAAATTGGTTCAGTTAAAATCCGTAATTGGATTGATATGGCAATTCGTATTGAAGGTACTAATAAAACCTTTGGCGTTCATGCTGCGGGGGTGGTAATTTCTTCTCAACCTTTAGATGAAATTGTACCGCTACAAAGGAATAATGACGGGTCAGTAATTACTCAATATTATATGGAAGATGTTGAGGCAATGGGTCTATTAAAAATGGACTTTCTCGGATTAAAAAATCTGACTACTATTCAGCGGGCAGCGAATCTAGTTCAGAAAACCCAAGGAGTAACTTTAGATCTAGATCAAATACCTTTAGATGAAAAGAAAGCTCTAGAAATTATTGCCAAAGGTAAGCAAAAGAAACTACCTGCGGATATTCAAGAAACTCATAAGTTATTTCGTGCGGGAAATTTAGAAGGCATCTTTCAACTAGAATCTGATGGCATGAAGCAGATTACTAGAGATTTAAAACCCTCTGGTATTGAAGATCTTTCCTCTATTTCTGCTCTCTATCGTCCTGGTCCTTTAGATGCAGGATTAATACCTATTTTTATCGATCGCAAACACGGTCGAGAAGAGGTAAGTTATGAGCATCCCATATTAGAACCGATCCTCAAAGAAACCTATGGCGTAATTGTTTATCAAGAGCAAATTATGAAGATTGCTCAAGAATTAGCAGGTTATTCTTTAGGAGAGGCTGACTTACTTCGGAGATGCATGGGGAAAAAGAAGTTAGCTGAAATGGAAAAACATCGAGAAAAGTTTCTTGATGGATCAGCAAAAAAGGGTGTCAGGCAAGAAGTTGCCAATGGACTATTCGATAAAATGGTATTGTTTGCTGAGTATTGTCTCAGTTACGACACGGAAATTTTGACGGTTGAATATGGTGCGTTACCTATTGGTAAAATAGTTGAATCTCAGCTTAAATGTTCTGTTTATAGTGTGGATCAAAATAACTTCGTCTATATTCAACCCATCGCACAATGGCATGATCGCGGAGAACAAGAAGTTTTTGAATATACTTTAGAAAATGGGACGACTATTAAAGCTACTAAAGATCATAAATTTATGACCTCAGATGGGCAAATGTTACCTATAGACGAAATCTTTGAACGAGGTTTAGATTTATTTGATGGTAATTCTTATATTGTTGATGGTTATGATTTTAAGCAAATAATACCCGATCGCTTTAGTTGCTCTTGGTATCATAGAAACTTCTGTAATTTAGAAATTATTAAGTTTGATTCTCATTATTTTGTCGAACATCAAGGATGTACAGAGGGATATCGTGAACCTATAGATAAAGAAGCCAAAATTCGTGAAAGTAAAAAAAGATATGAGCCTGGTTTAAATAACTGGATGCTATCCGATCAACTGTATTATCTGGTTGATAAAGATGAAGAATATTTCAGTTTATCTTTCTTTGTAAATGATTGTATTAATGGCTATCGGAATATCACTTATGTTAGACAGCAACAAGCAGTAGATAGTAGTTTTACTATCGAACAAGCTAAAACTCCCAAACATACATATATTGCTCTCAATAACGCGATTAAGCCTAGTATTCAACTATATAAATTTCTCCAAAAATCAAATAAGTTTAATAAAAAGCAATTATTGAGTTTTAGCCGTTACATGAAAACTAGTCGTTTGGATAATCCTTTTAGATATTTTCATGGCAGAGGAAAAGAAGATGTATATGCCCAAAAAGAAATTTTTGACTATATAATTGCCAATCCGAATAATATCAATTATATCGTGACGAATGAAATGATAGAGGAATTTAAGGAGCAATATAAAGCATATCAGGAAGATGCTCAAAAATATGGTCATGAAACCATTGAAGAAAGACGCGATCGCCTTAACAATGAAATAGTTGCAAAAGGAGGAAGAGCAATGAGATTTCCATGAATTTAAGATAAATAATGATATGAATCATGAGTTGAAGTATAATCGCCTTTACTAGATTTTTTAAAGTGGCGGTTATGTAGCAAATAGTTATGTAAATAAAATAAATAATTAACAGAAAAAATCATCCTGTTGAGTGGGTATTGTTAATGTACGAATTAGAAGATACAAAAGAACATTTATCTAATCTGATTAACGACTTACACTCATCTAAATATTTAGATGAAACTGACTTTAAAATTCAAATAGCTCATATATATAGTCATTTAAATAGAATCTATAATAGCCGTAATCATACTGGTGAAATCAGTGATGAAGAGTTTCTACAATATTCAGAATTTCCTACAGATATTAAACCCATCTAATTGTAAAAGCGATCGCTTTAAAAGCATTAATATATAATCTAAATTTTGCATATTGTACTAATGTTTTATGGAATTAAAATACAAATTTACCAAGGTGCCTCAAAGCCCAATTTACCTTTGCCTGGATAGACCCAAATGCGATCGCCATCCAGCCATACAATATCCGTCAAACTATCCCCAGTTAGATCCAACAGTTGATTATCTGGGTGGCTAAAGTCTAGGGAAAAGTCTGGAAACTCTGCCAAGTGCGATCGCTTATATTTATCAAAAAAGCTCTAAGCTTATGACAACGGAACTGATAAAATAAAAAATCTGCCATTTTACCGAAGGAAATAACGATGCGACTAAACGAGATGCTGTTTGTGACACTACGAGAGACTCCAGCAGAGGCAGAAATACCTAGTCATCAGTTATTACTTCGGGCGGGCTATATTCGTCGTATTGGCAGTGGCATCTATGCTTATATGCCTTTAATGTGGCGCGTATTACAAAAGGTTTCCCAGATTGTCCGAGAAGAAATGAATGCTACGGGGGCACAAGAGTGCTTACTCCCTCAGTTACAACCATCGCAACTATGGCAAGAATCAGGGCGTTGGGATACCTACACAAAAGCCGAGGGAATTATGTTTTCTCTGACGGATCGTAGCGATCGCGAATTGGGTTTAGGACCAACTCACGAAGAGGTGATCACAACAATTGCCCGTGAGACAATTCGTTCTTATCGTCAGTTACCCTTAAATTTATATCAAATTCAAACTAAGTTCCGTGATGAAATTCGTCCTCGTTTTGGCTTGATGCGGGGTCGAGAATTTATTATGAAGGATGCTTATTCTTTTCATGCCGATGAAGCTAGTCTGAAACGGACTTATCAAGCAATGGATCAAGCATATCGCAACATTATGACTCGCTGTGGCTTGAAATTTCGCCCTGTGGATGCGGACTCGGGAGCGATTGGTGGTTCTGGATCTCAGGAGTTTATGATCTTGGCTGAGGCGGGAGAAGATGAGATTCTCTATACCGAAGACGGTAACTATGCCGCCAATACGGAAAAAGCGGTATCTCTGCCCCCAGATCTAGAAGATTCCCCCTTTAGCAGTTATGAAAAGCTGGCTACCCCTGAGACGGAAACGATCGCGAAATTAGCAGAAGTGGTTAAGTGTTCCCCCACAGTGATTGTCAAAAATGTTTTATACGAAGTGCTTTATGATAACGGCATGACTGTCTTAGTCTTGATTAATATTCGGGGCGATCGTGATGTCAATGAAGTTAAGTTAACCAACGAATTAACTAAACTAGCACCCCAGTATAAAGGGAAAACTATTATTTCCTTGACTGTACCTGATGCGGCAGCCCAGAAGAAATGGGCAGCAAAAGACTTGCCGTTGGGCTATATTGCGCCAGATCTGGATGACGATTATATCGTAGCCTCGAAAACTGTAGCTAAGAACTTCCTCCGTTTAGTAGATCGCACCGTAGTAGATGCTAAAAACTTTGTCACTGGGGCAAATGAAGTTGGTTATCATGTCGTCGGGGCGAACTGGGGGGATAATTTTACTCTACCTGAATTGCAAGTGGATATCCAAGAAGCAAAAGCTGGCGATCGCGCAATCCATGATCCTCGTCAAATCCTGTCAAGTGCCAGAGGGATTGAAGCAGGGCATATTTTCCAGCTAGGGACTAAATACTCGGAAGCGATGGGGGCAAACTTTACTAATGAACAGGGGAAAACTGAACCGTTGTGGATGGGTTGTTATGGTGTTGGGGTTTCTCGCATGGCGCAAGCGGCAGTAGAACAATCCCATGATAAGGATGGTATTATTTGGCCTGTGGCGATCGCACCTTATCATGTGGTGGTAATTGTTCCTAATATTTCCGATGCTGAAAAAATGGCGGCAGGAGAAAAACTTTATCAGGAGTTTCAACAGGCTGGGGTAGAAGTCTTATTTGATGATCGCAAAGAACGAGCGGGAGTTAAATTTAAAGATAGTGAACTAGTGGGTATACCCTATCGCGTGGTTACAGGGCGATCGCTTTCTGAAGGAAAAGTTGAGGTAGTTAAACGGGCAACTAAAGAATCTCAAGATCTACCCATTGAAGAGGTTGTAGCAACTATTAAACAATGGATAGAGCAGGATCTTTTAAGTAAAGAGTAATCGTAGAGACTTAGCCCTAAAGGATTTCCGTGCATGACGTTGTGCCCTTGTGGTATACCGCTGCGCATAAGCTTCGCGTCCATGCTACGTCTGTACAGGAGTAAAGAGTATTGTGATGGTGTTATTCTCTGAAATCGATGAATAAAACTTTCGGATTAGTTAGTTTTTGATATTCAGCAGCTTTTGACTCGATTTGCTGTATTTGTCCTAAGGCACGACTACAGGAGAAACCATAGGCTTCTTTAACGCGATCGCTAGCTATGTTTAAAGCAATGCGGGATTTTTCGACAAATTCTCCTAATTCGTAAGTTTCACCAGGATTAAAGTACTGTTTAACTACTAAAGAAGGAGAATAACATTTTTGTTCTGTACCATCGGGCCATTGGATTTTAAAGTTGATTTCAGGCATGGGTTTTAAGGGATAAGGGATAAGGGATGGATGAGGGATAAGACTAGATGTATAAAAGTTTTTGGTATATATCTAAGTGCATTGTTGCGGATTTTTGCCAGGAATATTGAAGGGGAATATGTGAACTGTTGTTAATTAGTTTTTGAGATAGGTTTTTATTGAATATCTTTAGCATCCCCTGGGCAATATCTTGGCTAGAATCAGGATCTACCAGTAGGGCTGAATCATGATTGAGGAATTCGGTAAAGGGGGGGATATTAGAAGTAATTATCGGTAATCCAGAGGCGATCGCTTCTAATAATACCAGACCCCAGCCTTCTTTAACTGAAGGGAAGACAAAGGCATCAGCACAGCGGTATAAGACTGGTATATCTTGATCTGCCATTACTCCAGGTAAGATTAATGACTCCCCAATTTTAATCTGATGTTGTTGAGCTAGATGGAAAAATTTGAGGCGATAGGGTTCGTAATCAAATAAGGTTTCACCTCCTGCAATTATAAGCTGTGCTTGAGGATGGATTTTTAAGACTTGAATAAAAGCCTGTAACAGTTTGAGGGAGTTTTTACGGGGTTCAATACCACCGATGGTCAGATATACGGGATTATGTCCTATACCTAGCTGTTGTTTTAATTTAGTCTCTTCTCCATTAGGTTTATGAGAAAATCTTTTAGTATCTACGCCATTAATAATTACGGGGGCATCGACTTGATACTGCTGTTGTAATTGTTGTTGCCAATAATTTGAGACGCACAAACATAAATCTGGTTCTAAGATAGAGCGATCGTGACACTCTTGTAAATAAGAACTATTAAACTGATCTATATGATGAACAGTACGAATAAAATTAGGAATCATTTTTTTGTCTCGTAAAGCTTTTAGCGCATTGGTACTAATACAGTCTTGAGAATGATAGATGTCATATGTTATCTTTTCCTGACTTAAATAATCGATAAACTCTTGTATTCGTTGTTTAATTAGCTCGTCTACTGGATGGGAATTGTTATTTTTTATTGGTGTATTTTTTTGATAATTTTGCTTTCTTTGTAATAGCAATTCTCGATCGCCAACAGGTTGAGTCGGAATCAGTTTGCTAGGGCAATTTAAGGTACGATGAA
>CALLPS010000289.1 GCA_938015355.1 uncultured Pleurocapsa sp. | reverse complement strand
ATTACCGCATCTCAATTAATCCTGACAGATCTCGCTTCTGTAAGTAGTAGTGTGGAAGAAACGACGATTGGAGATGGCGGGACAATCAATTTAAATTTAGATCTACTCCGTCTTGATAACAACGCTGCTATTGGTACTTATACCACCAGTGAATCTAATGCAGGTTCGATTAATGTTAATAGTCAGAATTTAGAATTAGTAAGTGGTGGTAAATTAATCACCGCTACGGATGGTTTGGGTAATGCAGGCACTATTAACCTCAATATTACCGATAACATTTTGATCGATAACAATCTGGCTGCCGAAGCCCCGACGTTTACTTTCAACGATCTCATCGTCAATGAACTTCAAGGACAAACTGGGTTATTTGCCAATGCCACAGTAAGATCTACGGGAAATGGTGGCAATATCTTTATCGGGCAAAATTTAAACTCCCCCGCGACCAATATTACTCTGATTAATGGCAGTCAAGTAAGAGCAGATGGCGGAATTGATGGAGATGCAGGGAATATTGAGATCTCAGCTCAAGAGTTGACCCTTGATAATAATGCCGTTATCGTCGCCGAAACTTCATCCCCCCAGGGAGCCAATATCAAACTAGAGATAGCAGATAATATTGTCCTGGATAATAATAGTTCTATTTCCGCTCAGGCGTTTAGCGCAGGCAATGGAGGCAATATCGATATTGACGCTAATTTTATTATCGCCTTTCCTAATGGTAATAACGACATTTTAGCTAGCGCCGAACAAGGACAAGGAGGAAATATTGATATTAATGTCAAGTCTTTATTGGGAATGGCGGAACAGCCTTTAAATGATTTAACTAATGATATTAATGCCAGTTCTGAATTTAGTTTAGATGGAAATGTCACTATTAATACTCCTGATCCTAACTCTGTCCAGGGAGCAACAGATTTACCCACTAGTGTCGTCCAACCAGAGCAAACCGTAGCCCAGGCTTGTCAAGGTGCTCAAGCAACCACTGCTCAAAGTTCTTTTTCCATTTTAGGCAAAGGTGGCATTCCCCAAACCCCTGAGTCTCCTTTGAATTCCCAGAACATTTTAATTAGTGGTGCAACTAATCCCACTTCCGCCATCCCTAAAGCATTAGAAACTAGTCAGGGTAGAATTCAACCTGCAAGAGGCATCAAAGTTACGGAAACTGGAAAAATAATTTTAACTGCTTATCGAACCGATAACTCTGGAGAGCGTATTGCTCATAGTTCGGTTAACTGTTCATAGCTTTTGCTCGAATATCTAAAAAAAAGTTATTTAAATAAAAATTAAAAAAGGCTACCAGTTGGCAGCCTCTACAGTTAATCAATTGGAGATCATTTAGGATCTAGAGTAATCAAAACAGCTAATAGCTAACCTCAGCTTAAAATTGTCTTGACCACAACCAAGATCAATTAAGCTTCCTTACTCTTAGTAAAGTAATCACTTAAAGCATCGGCGATGATTTGATTCATTGGTCTGCCTTCTTTTTCAGAAATCTCTTTTAAACGGGGAAAGACATCATCGGGAACACTGACACGACGCTGATTTTTACGAAACTTACGTTTGGGAGTAGTAGTAGTATCTGTATCCATATAGCTTCCTATGGTATAGTTTGCAGCAAAATTACGAATGGCAGAGAATCCAACGCGACTACAGAATGAACCAAAGCTTTCCTTAGATTTGCGATTCTGCTTGAAGAAAACAAGAATAGGCTCTAAGAAGGTTTCTAGCTCTTCTATTGGCATTTTTTGTTCATAGGGTTGAGCTAGCTGAGTTTGGTTGGGTGTACCTCCAAGCCAGATTTGGTATTTGCCTGGTGCGCTGCCGACAAATCCTAGTTCTGCCATGTAGGGACGAGCGCAGCCGTTAGGACACCCAGTCATCCGAATCACAAAGTGTTCGTCTACCATTCCTAGTTTATTCAATAATGTCCTAATTCGCTCAGTAATTCCTGGCAAAGCTCTTTCAGATTCTGTTACAGCTAGTCCACAGGTAGGTAATGCAGGACAAGCCATAGCATAGCGAGTTAAGGGCTCAATCGCCTGGGGATCGGTAATTATTCCCCGATCATTCAAGATGCTTTCGATGGTTTCTTTCTGTTCTGGAGGGATATCTCCCAAGATAATATTGTGATTACCAGATAACAGCATTGGTAGATTGAACTGCTGCACAATTTCTCTGAGAGCGGTTTTTAATTGAAAAGCTCCCTCGTCTTTGACGCGACCATTTTCCACACCGATGCCGAAAAACCAGTTACCATCACCCTGTTCATACCAGCCTAAAAAGTCTTGATATTGCCAAGCAGGCAGTTTTTTGTAAGACTTCAATTCTTTACCGAAATAAGACTCGACTTTGGCTTTGAATTTTGCCACACCCCAGTCATTGATTAAATACTTCATCCGAGAATGACGGCGGTTATGGCGATCGCCATAATCCCTCTGAGTGGCAACAATTGCCTTGACTAGATCATAGACCTCTTCTTTGTCTACATAGCCAATCTCATCGGAGGTACGAGCAAAGGTTTCTTCCTTGTTATGAGTACGCCCTAAGCCACCCCCAGCCAAGACATTAAAACCTTGTAATTCCCCTTTTTTATTGGTCATTACCACGAGGCTAATATCGTGGGTATAGACATCGATAGAGTTGTCTCCAGGTACAGTGACGCAAATCTTGAACTTACGGGGTAAGAATTGATCCCCATAAATCGGCTCAAGACTATTTTCAACAATCATCCCCTTGCCTTTACTTTGCCTGGCAGCTTTTACTTCTGGGGCTTCTTCGGCACTAATTGCCTTTTCTCCATCTAACCAAATCTCATAGTATGCGCCACTTTGAGGATTTAAGAGATCTGCAATATTATTGGCGTATTCAAATGCATACTGATATTCAGGCTTATTTTTAAATGGTGCAGGAGGAGACATGATATTACGATTAACATCTCCGCAAGCACTCAGGGTGGAACCCATATTGCTCAGAATATTGTGGATTACTGTCTTCAGGTTTTGCTTGAGAATTCCGTGAATCTGAAACCCTTGGCGCGTAGTTACCCTTAAAGTGTGATTACCATATTCTTCCGATAAGCGGTCTAAAGCCAAAAACAATTCTGGTGGAATGAATCCCCCTGGGCTACGAGTACGCAGCATCATTTGATAGTCTTTTTCTTGACCTTTCTTACGATTATCACGGTTATCTTGCTGATAAGAGCCATGAAACTTGAGGATTTGAATTGCGTCCTCAGTAAAATGCGTTGTATCTTGCTTTAATTCTGTTAAAAGAGGTTCTCGTAAAAGATTACTACGCTCTTTTAATTTTTCTATTTTGGATACTTTTTTTTCTACAGGAGTCTGAACCATATTCTTCTTAAAATAATTACCAGGAGGATTGTTTTGCTTACACTGTTTTGTGGTTAAAGGTTCTTTTTTATCTTAGCGTTGGCAATCGACTACGATATCAAAATATTGTATTAAGACCTATAAGAGGACACATTAGCCAAATCATGTTTATTTTGATTGATTTAATTATGACAGCATGGATCTTGGTCAGAAATTCACTGACGGCTAACTATTTAGTAGCTTCTCTATCCACAGAGAATTATTATTTTCGCACTTTGGTAACAAAGAATACAAGCTAGTCTTTGCCTCTGCTTACAAAAGTTATCTTCACTCTGCTAACAGCAACCAACCAACAGTGCTAGCGAAATACAAAAAACTACAGCATCCAGGTATTAATTTATTCAGCTTGAGTAGAATTCTTATAGCCAAAAAAGTCAATTCGATAATCAGTAATAGAGACTCCCGTTTGTTTCTCTATTTGCCTAATCATTGATGCAGGTAACTCAATTTGGAGATCAATAATTTGATTAGTATCTAAACAATTAACATGACTGTGGGAATTACTAATATTCCCATATAGTCTCCCCTCAGAGCGCTCCACACACTCAATTACTCCTCCCGCAGATAAGGCATCTAAGTTTTGATACACTGACGTGTGACCAATTTCTTTCCCTTCTTGATTGAGCAGATCATAAATCTCTCTGGCGGAAAGATGGTTTTCGTTAGACCACAATAACTCTAAAATATAACGGCGTTGACGACTGACTCGCATGCCTAATTCTTGACAGCGATTCAATGCGTCTTCTAAAGAGTTTATTGGTATTTGGTTTGCCTCGGTGGGTTTCATAATGGAGGCCAGGTTAATGTGAACTTATACATACTCATTACCACTTTAACTTAATATATTTATATCTGTCTAATTTAAAAACTTGTAAGGTTAATTTTAGCTTAATAAATTTCTTGATTTCTCTCTATCTCTGTAATATTTGTTGTGACTTTAAAATTAGTTTTAGATACCAAAGCGATCGCATCTTTAGATTTAACGA
>CALLPS010000288.1 GCA_938015355.1 uncultured Pleurocapsa sp. | reverse complement strand
CAAGAAGCCGTCGGGCAGACGGTGTTTGCCTCTGGACTAAGCTAGTTGCGGGGATAGGTCTTTGACCGATCTAGTCACCTTGGGTTGAACGAGGAACTTCTCTAAGAGAAGCCTCGCCCTTCTAGGGCGGGGAGTGTCACTTGTTAATAACTTTGATAACTAACAAAGATAAAATTGTGACTCGAATTTTTTTGGCGATCGCTTCAGTATTAGGGGGAATTTCGGTGATTTTGGGTGCATTTGCTAGTCATGCTCTCAAAGATCGTTTAAGCGAGGGGGCTTTAGCTATCTGGGAAACTGGAACCAAATACCAGATGTATCATGCTTTGGCACTAATTTTAATTGCTTTATTAATCTCTCGTTTTCCTAATTCAACACCTTTAACCGTGGCGGGATTTGCTTTTATAGCAGGGATTATGATTTTTTCAGGTAGTCTATATGCTCTAAGTCTTAGTGGAATTAAGTGGCTGGGAGCGATTACGCCTTTAGGGGGACTGGCATTTATTATTGGCTGGATTTGTTTAGCGATTGCGGCGTGGGGAATAGATTGAAAAAAATAGTTAATATCCCTTTAAGAGAAGATTATTAGCTAATTCTGCTAAAACAGACGGTAGAATTTTACATAGTTCTATTGACAAAATCATCTATTATTTCATTCTCTAAAGTTTTATAAATCTATAATTAACCAAATTTTTTGATCGACTATGCGTATTGCCCTATTTACAGAAACATTTTTACCTAAGGTTGATGGTATTGTTACTCGCTTGCGTCATACAATTGAGCATCTAGAACGCAATGGCGATCGCGTTTTAGTAGTAGCTCCTGAAGGTGGTTTGACGGAGTATAAGGGGGCGCAAGTTTATGGTGTACCAGGAATGCCTTTGCCACTATATCCTGAACTAAAATTAGCCTTACCTCCCATAGGTACTAAAAATGCAATTGAGAAATTTCAGCCAGATTTAATCCATGTGGTAAATCCAGCATTTTTGGGAGTTGGGGGCATATATTACGCTAAAACGATGAACATTCCCTTAGTTGCTTCCTACCATACCCATTTACCTCAATATCTTCAACATTACGGATTGGGAGCATTAGAAGGATTACTCTGGGAGCTATTAAAAGCGGCTCATAATAAAGCTCAATTAAATCTCTGTACTTCTAGCGCTATGGTTAAAGAACTAGTAGCTCATGGGATCGAACGGGTAGATCTCTGGCAAAGAGGAGTGGACACCGAGATATTTCAACCTCATTTAGCTTCCGCCCAAATGCGATCGCGTTTATCTCAAGGAAATCCTGACGATCCTTTGTTACTCTATGTCGGTCGAGTATCGGCGGAAAAACAAATCGACCAGATTAAACCTGTATTAGAAGCAATACCCCAAGCTCGTCTGGCAATTGTAGGAGATGGGCCCAATAGAGAGGCTTTAGAGGCACATTTTTCGGGGACAAAGACTAATTTCGTCGGATATCTTCAGGGACTAGAATTAGCCTCTGCTTTTGCTTCTGCTGATGCCTTTGTTTTCCCCTCCCGTACGGAAACTCTTGGTCTAGTATTATTGGAGGCGATGGCTGCGGGTTGTCCTGTGGTAGCCGCTCGCTCAGGAGGTATTCCTGATATTGTGACTGATGGTGTCAACGGCTATCTGTTTGAACCCAACGATCCTAATGGTGCAATTACTGCTACTAAATCCTTATTAGAAGCTACTCAAACGAGAGAAGAATTACGGCTTAATGCTCGTAACGAAGCTGAACAATGGGGGTGGGCTGCTGCGACCAAACAACTACAGCACTATTACCGCAGTGTCGTCAACCCAGGGTATAGTATTTCTGCGGCATAAGAAGGGAAAGGATATTACTCAAAAAAATATCACTGTTGTTTCATCCAATTAATACACTGTTGCATTTGTTGTGCGATCGCTTTAATATCGTCATGATGGCGGCGACCATGACCTGGTAATACCCACTCAAAGTCATAATTAGCCAGTTTTTCCATGGATTTGATTTGTTCTGACCAGGAATACCAGCAAAAACGACGAAAAGCATAAAGATGGTTTAAATACGGGGAGAAGGCGAGATGATCTCCTGTAAATAGGAACTTATGTTTATACAGTAAAACCGTATGCCCTTTACTATGTCCTGGGACGGGAATAATTATCAGATCTGGAGCTAATTCTACTGCTTCTGTACCAGATAGTTTAATTTCGACTTCTTGGGTAGATTCTTGAATATCGTCGAGATGTAAAATGCGACCGCAATTAAAATGTTGTTTAAATTTCTGATGATCAGCAACATCATCCCGATGAGTAAGATATAGATAGCGCACCCCGCCTAATCGTTCTAACTGCTTGACTAAAGGCGGCGTAAAGCGGGGAGAATCAATTAAAATATTTCCTGCTTCTCGCTGAATAAAATAACTAGCTGCACCAAAGGAATTTTCTGCATGATAGCCACAATGATAAACATTCTCAGCGATTAATAAAGGAAAAGTTTGCTGTGCTTGTTTAATATCTGTTGGTTTATCTTTTGTCCCAATCGAAGCAGTCGGACAAGATAAAAGAGCTTGCAGGGCTAACAAGCGCTCTGTTGACGATTGAGGTTGTTGGTATACTGCCGATTGAGAATTTTGGCGATTAAAAACCTGTGGTGCCATCCAACGACAAGTATCACAATCAATACAGCTAGAATCAACGTAGAAGTCCCCTGCTACATTTTCGGTTCTTTTCTCTTGTATTGTCGCCATCTTTCTTCCTAGTTTTAATCAGGGTAATTAATTTAATTTTAATTTTTCAAGTTTGTTGCTCAACTTCAGCAAAAGATATTCCACAGCCACAAGTTTGTTTAATTTGAGGATTATGGAAACGGAATCCTCCTCCCATTAAGTCTTCTGAATAGTCTAATTGCAAATGCTCTACATATTGCCAAGACTGAGGATCGACTATCACTTGAATGCCTTGAATTTCCATGGTGCGATCGCTTTCTTGATGGTCTAAATTTTCAGAAATATCCTCTAATTCTAAATTATAAAACAATCCCGAACAGCCTCCTGATTTAACTCTGAGTCTCAAGAAGCTATCTGTCATTTGTCTATTACGCTTCAGGCGATCAATTTCCGCTACCGCCGTGGAAGTAATCTCAACCATAAAAAAAACAACCTATATTATTTAATTTGTTTACGTTCAATAATGCTATAGCAAAATCTTGGCACTATGGCGATTGAACTCGATCAAATAATACAGGCTGGTTATAACGAATTTTTCCCAAAGAGCATTAACTCTTTTTTTTACCTTGCTTAGAGCTAGTGATTAATTACGAGCATAATCGTCACTAAAACGAATAATATCGTCTTCTCCCAAGTACTGACCATTTTGGACTTCGATCAATACTAAGTTGATTACTCCAGGGTTTTCCAGTCTGTGAGTAGTACATTGAGGAACGTAAGTAGACTGATTGCTCCCCAGAATCATTTCTTTGCCATCACAAGTGACTTTAGCAGTACCTGAAACGACAATCCAGTGTTCACTGCGATGATGGTGCATTTGCAAGCTGAGACGATGACCAGGATTAACCTCGATACGTTTGATTTTATACCCTGCCCCCTCTTCTAATGTAGTGAAGGAACCCCAAGGACGAATTTCTCTAGCGGCAACTCCTACCTGGGAGGAAGCAGACTTAGTTTCAATATTGCTAGCAACTGCTGACTTTGTTTTTGTAGATTGAGACATAACTTAGTTTTAGTGACTTAACTAGGTAACAACAAATTTTATATAAACTTAATTTAAGTTAGACCTGGACCCCATAGTGCGGGCAGAGTAAGACCCGTCATTTAAAGACGAGGTCTCTCTGAAATATCTCTTCTTTCTGGGTGAGATTTTTCAGTAAACTTATCCAAAAGATAACAGAGAATTATCGAGAAATCGAATAAAATACATCGATATTGCAACTATCTATACACAATCTTCATAAATTACGGGGAAGAAGTCCAGAAAAAGAAGCTTATATTAAAGCTCCGTTGAAGTTGATTTTAATTCGTAAGTTGAAATCCCTTAGATAGCAGAAACCCTCAGGATACGAAAAGTTGGTTTTTCCATAAGATATTCAAGATCAAAGTATTGAGAATAAAACTGTATTCTATAAAGCTTTTTATCGTCTGTTACTTCGGTTACAATATATTCCTATGGAATTAAAACGATAAGTCTTCTGAGATCCTCTAAATAAGAAGTGGTAGTTTCTTACCGATTAATTGGTGATTGCATAAACGTAGTCTTAAATTGATTTTAGTTAGTTATTCAGACTTCTCGTCCCTAAATATAATTAAAATCAACCATAATTTAGAGATTTATATAACTTCCATCTCCAAATATCATAGTGTCAGTAAATCTTGTATGATTTTGGATCAATAATTAATTCTTCAGAAAACTGGGTTTGAGTGACCTTTTCTCAGTACTTATTTTTCCCTAGTAAAAAAGAAGACTTTTAAGGTAGCGAGCAACTTTCAGCCCAACTATTCCTCACCCATTCTATTACATCCGTATGAGCAAGCAAGAAATGGAATCGAATCATATCAACACAAATTTATCTCAGCAACGTTTATCAAGCAAGCCTTTTCAAGGTCAGCGATGGTTAGTGGAGGAAAGAGACGCTTGTGGAGTAGGTTTTATTGCTTATCAGGATGGTCGTAGGAGTAATAAGATCATTCAACAGGCTTTAAAAGCTTTGGGATGTATGGAACATCGTGGCGGATGTAGTGCTGATCGCGATTCGGGAGATGGTGCGGGAATTATGACCGCATTGCCCGAAAAGCTTTTTGCTCAGTGGTTTAAAGAACAAAATATGCCTCAGCCAGAATCGGCAACTTGGGGGGTGGGCATGGTATTTTTACCCCAAGATGTTGCTCAAATTGCTGAATCCAAACAATATGTTGAAAAAATAGTTATCGAGGAAGGTTTAAAAGTATTGGGGTGGAGAGAAGTACCAATCCGTCCAGAAGTTTTGGGTCAACAAGCAAGAGATTATCAACCTCATATTGAGCAAATTATCGTTAGTTCTATAGATAACCTGAGAGGAGATGATTTAGAGCGAAAACTATATATTGCACGCTCTCGTGTCGGCAAAAATCTGTCTGACGATTTCTATATCTGTTCTTTTTCCTGTCGGACTATTGTTTACAAAGGAATGGTGCGATCGGTTATTTTAGGAGAATTTTATCAGGATTTGCTTAATCCAGGTTATGAAAGCACTTTTGCAGTCTATCACCGCCGCTTTAGTACTAATACCATGCCAAAGTGGCCCTTTGCTCAACCAATGCGGATTTTGGGTCATAACGGTGAAATCAATACTCTATTAGGTAACATTAACTGGATGTCTAATCGAGAAAAAGAATTAGTATCTAGTGAGGAATTAACTCTAACTGGCTGGACTTCAGATGAGATTAAGGGACTAACACCGATTGTTAACAATGATAATAGTGATTCCTATAATCTAGACAGTGCCATGGAATTATTGGTACGAACTGGTCGTAGTCTTACTGAAGCGGCAATGATTTTGGTACCAGAAGCCTATCAAAATCAGCCTTCTTTAGCGAAGTATCCTGAAATCGTTGACTTTTATGAATATCATAGTGGACAGCAAGAACCTTGGGATGGCCCAGCACTATTAGTCTTTAGCGATGGTAAAACCGTCGGTGCCACATTAGATCGCAATGGTTTACGTCCTGCCCGCTACACTATTACCAAGGATGGTTACGTAGTCGTCGGCTCAGAGACTGGAGTAGTGGATATTCCTGATGCTGAAGTAGTGGAAAAGGGTCGATTAGGCCCTGGTCAAACCATAGTTGTCGATTTGCAAACTAAAGAGGTCTTGCGTAACTGGGACGTTAAACAACGAGTTGCTCAGGCTAATCCTTACGGAAAATGGATCGAGCAGTATCGTCAGTCCGTTGAGCCTCAAGAATTTGGTACAGAAAACCTTTTAACCGCTGATGAACTATTACGTCGACAAACCGCTTTTGGCTATACCGCAGAAGATGTCGAACTGATCATTCAGTCCATGGCAATCAATGGCAAAGAGCCAACTTTTTGCATGGGAGATGATATTCCTCTGGCGGTACTTTCAGAGAAGCCGCGACTACTTTATGACTATTTTAAACAAAGATTTGCTCAGGTAACTAACCCGGCGATCGATCCTTTGCGGGAAAGTCTAGTCATGTCTCTGTCGATGCAGTTGGGAGCAAAAGGAAATATTCTTAACCTAAAACCTGAATCGGCTAAGTTATTGAAACTTGAGTCTCCTATATTAAATGATGGGGAACTCGCGGGAATTAAGGCTGCTGATTTTAAAACTCAGTCCCTTTCGACTCTGTACCAAATTTCGACTGGCCCGAATGGCTTAAAAGATGCCGTGAGCAAATTATGCGATCAGGCAACGGCTGCGGTACAAGAGGGAGTAGAGATACTTATTTTGAGCGATCGCGAAGCCTCTCCGAAGGACTTGCACTCGAATGGGTGGAATCGCCCGCAAGAGCAAAATATTAATACCGAATACAGTTATATTCCTCCTCTACTAGCAGTGGGAGCAGTACACCATCATTTGATCCGTCAGGGTTTACGGTTAAGAACTTCTTTAGTTATAGACACGGCACAATGTTGGAGTACCCACCATTTTGCTTGCCTGATTGGTTATGGTGCTTCAGCAGTATGTCCTTATTTGACCCTAGAAAGTGTGCGTCAGTGGTGGAATAATCCGAAAACGCAGAAATTAATGCAAAATGAGCGCATTGAGACAATTTCCTTAGACAAGGCGCAGCGAAACTATCAAAAGTCTATTGAAGCGGGACTACTCAAGATTCTCTCTAAGATGGGAATTTCCTTGCTTTCTTCCTATCATGGAGCGCAAATATTTGAAGCCTTGGGTTTGGGTGTGGATTTAGTTGAGCTCGCTTTTGTGGGCACGACTTCCCGCTTAGGTGGTCTGAGTATTGCTGAGTTGGCACAAGAAATTATTGCTTTTCATCAAAAAGCCTTTCCTGAAATTCAGGGCAAGAAGTTAGAAAATTACGGCTTTGTCAAGTATAAAAAAGGTGGAGAGTATCATATGAACTCCCCCGAGATGTCTAAAGCATTACATAAGGCAGTAAAAAGCAAACAGTACGATCACTATGAGCTTTATAAACAGCATCTCCAAGGCAGACCAGTAACGGCACTGAGAGATTTACTAGACTTTAAATCAGACCGTGAATCGATCGCACTAGATGAGGTTGAATCAGTAGAGAGTATCTTTACTCGCTTTTGTACTGGAGGCATGTCTTTAGGCTCATTATCCCGTGAGGCTCATGAAACTTTGGCAGTGGCAATGAATCGGATTGGGGGGAAATCTAACTCAGGAGAAGGAGGAGAGGACAGTATTCGTTTCAAGGTATTGGATGACGTTGCAGCAGACGGGAAGTCCCCTACTCTACCCCATCTTAATGGCCTGCAAAATGGCGATACTGCTAGCTCTGCTATCAAACAGGTGGCATCAGGACGTTTTGGAGTTACACCAGAATATCTCATGAGCGCCCAGCAGTTAGAAATTAAGCTAGCTCAGGGGGCAAAACCAGGAGAAGGGGGGCAACTACCAGGGAAAAAAGTCAGCCCTTATATTGCCTCTCTCAGACGCTCTAAGCCAGGAGTTACTTTGATTTCTCCTCCGCCCCACCACGATATTTACTCTATTGAAGATTTAGCCCAGTTAATCTTTGACCTCCATCAAATTAATCCCAAAGCGAAGGTATCAGTCAAACTGGTGGCAGAGATTGGCATTGGGACAATTGCTGCTGGGGTAGCAAAAGCCAACTCTGATGTAATTCAAATCTCAGGTCATGATGGTGGTACGGGTGCATCTCCCCTCAGCTCGATTAAGCATGCAGGAGTATCTTGGGAATTAGGACTGACAGAAGTACATCGAGTGTTACTACAAAATCAGTTACGCGATCGCGTTTTACTTCGTGCTGATGGTGGTTTAAAAACTGGCTGGGACATCATTATGGCGGCTTTAATGGGGGCTGAAGAATATGGTTTTGGTTCCATAGCCATGATTGCGGAAGGCTGTATTATGGCGCGAGTTTGCCACATGAACACTTGTCCTGTGGGGGTTGCCACCCAACAACAGCATTTACGTGATCGTTTTAAAGGTATTCCTGAGAATGTAGTTAACTTCTTTTTCTTTGTGGCAGAAGAAGTGCGATCGCTCTTAGCTAAATTAGGTTATCGTAGTTTGGAAGAAATCATTGGACGTACTGATTTATTAGTCCAAGATAGTGAGTCTAATATCTCTAAAACCAATGGTATCGATTTAAGCTGTCTAATTGATTTACCTAACGTCAAATCAGATCGTAGTTGGTTAAAACACGGTGAAGTTCATACCAACGGAGCAGTATTAGACGACGAAATATTAACTGATCCTGTAATTAAAAATGCGATCGCCAATCAAGAAAAAGTGACCAAAGATGTTTCTATTATCAACACTGATCGTAGTGTTGGGGCGAGAATCTCTGGTGCGATCGCTGCTAAATATGGTAATAATGGTTTTGCGGGAGAAATCAACCTGCAATTCCAAGGTGCTGCGGGTCAAAGTTTTGGCGCATTTAATCTGCCTGGGATGAAGCTGATTTTGACAGGAGAAGCTAACGATTATGTCGGTAAAGGCATGCACGGTGGAACAATTATTATTGCACCGCCCCAAGATGCGACTTATGATTTTGCTAGTAACGTGATTGTCGGGAATACCTGTCTTTATGGTGCCACTGGTGGAGAGCTTTATGCTAACGGGCGGGCAGGAGAAAGATTTGCGGTGCGTAACTCGATGGCAAGAGCAGTTATTGAAGGGGCAGGAGATCACTGTTGTGAATACATGACAGGGGGATTGATTGTAGTTCTCGGTGAAGTTGGTCGTAATGTCGGGGCAGGAATGACAGGAGGTTTAGGTTACTTCCTTGATGAAAATAATACTTTCCCCAGCAAGGTTAATCCTGAGATTGTCAACATTCAACGGGTTGTTTCTCAACAGGGAGCGATACAGCTTCAAGAAATGATTCAAAATCATGTTAATAAAACTGGCAGTCCTAAAGGAAAAGCAATTTTACAAGATTGGGACAACTATTTGGGTAAATTCTGGCAGGTTGTACCCCCATCAGAAGCAGATCGTCCAGAAGCAGGGTCAACAGAGTCGAAAACTCTTACTTCTGTTTAATTCATAGCTTTACTGTTAAAAATTTTTTACCTCATAAAAAAGGTGCTTGTAAATTAAATTGCGATCGCCTTTTTTTCTTTTTTCATTTCAATTTTGCCAAGTCGTGTAATCAAAATTATGCTGCAATTTTACTATCATCCACTGTTTTAATCTTAGTCAAAATCAAAAGATCGAAGAGTGGTGTGATCGCCTAATGTAAAGAGGAGTATGGCAAAAAACTCAACCGAATGATGAACAGGTGGAGATATTTAAGCAAACAGTACAGAAATTATTAAATTCTCAATCATAGTTTAAGAAAATCAACTTAGCAGACTTTAAGATTATTGATCAAAACAATGACAAATTTAATTCACATCAAACGCAATATTTCAACTAGAAGGTACGTATTATGACTGATTGTAAATCTGCTATTGGCAAGACTGTAGATGTAGTTGTTGTCGGCTCTGGGTTTGGTGGGGCAGTTGTTGCTTGTCGCCT
>CALLPS010000287.1 GCA_938015355.1 uncultured Pleurocapsa sp. | reverse complement strand
ATCTCTTAGTCCCAGTTCTCGGAAAAAATGTGACTGGGATGTGATTACTGGAGTTAGCAGATCGGTTAAATGTTCGGCAATAACTCGATCTTCCACCATTGGTCGTTGTGTTTTTTTGGCGTGGTCTCGATTTAGCCTTTTGGTTTTACTCATGGAGAAATTAAATTCTTCAACTGCCTATTCTCTATGAAGGAATTATACGTCTTGACTATAGAAGTAGCACTGCTCCTTCTGATTTGCCAATTTCTACTATTGAGAAAACTGTTAAAGATAGATTAAATGTCGTAATTGATGCAGCTACAAATACTAAAGGATCTGATTTTGTAGGTTTTGTAGAGGTTATTTATGAAGATTCAAGTCAGTTGAACTCGATTCAAAGATTGGTTATCAAAATTGATTAGCAAAATACTTATAAAACTAAAATGATGCAAGACAAAGTGATTAATAAACCATTACTCGATACATGGGATTACAAACAAGATGCAGGTGATTGGGATATTCAATTGGCATCTGAATTTATCTGTAGTTCAGAAGAGCAGCAAAAAAAATCTTATATGAAAGCTATCAAAATGACTTTAGATACATTCTATGATTTTGCTAGAGCTTATCAAATTTCAATTATTTCAGTTCCTAATTCAAGATCTCAATTAGGTCGTATATCTGTAGAATGGCAGCCAGAAGAAGAATATATAAAATATATAGAAAGAACATTGATAAAAATAAATAATTATCCATATGAAATTTATGAGATTGAAATTAAGGTTGACTTAAACGTTTTTATCTACACTAAAGAAGATCCCCAAAAATTAATTCGAGCTTGGGTTAGGTACTTTGATGAATCATTAGAAATGGGTGAATTTAGCATTGATATTCAGACCAAAGACAAAGATCCATCTATACGCTTTTTTATAGAGCATACTCTTTTTTATCCATTTTCTTATCAAAATAATGAAGATAATACTGAGCTTTTTGAGTTAAATCAACCACTTCTAGAAAAAGCGTTAAAAAATTGGGAAAATAAGTTTGATTCTAAAATTGAAGCTGGAGGCTTAAAAGGAATCTACAAGTACGGATTCTTGACTGAAGACCAATGGTAAAGGGAATTGCTAATGTCTAGTTGCAGAATTTGAATTGAACTTAAAACAGGTTAAGCCGATTGTTTTTTTTCCAAGAGCGATCGGCTTTTTTTATGACATCAATTAATGTTTTGTTGAGATGCGATCTATAAAACTATTGCAACTTTTCTGGATGCGATCTCCTTAAATATCTATGTAACGATTACAACTTTTCTAAATGCGATCGCTTTATATTTATGTAACGATTACGGCTTTTCTGAATGCGATCGCCAATAAATGATTACTAGTCTATAATAACCACGCAACAAATATTTAAGAGAATACCTAGCTAATTAATTATTGAAAATCAAAATTCAAATACGGAATGTCAGTTCAATGGTTTTATTCATCTTTTTCCAAGGTAAAACTAGTTGTATGAGGATTTTTAAAATATTGGTAGGTGATGCGAGATGCTTTTTGGATAAATTCTTTGGCTTTGGGAGAATTATCAGGACGTTTGACCAAGATCGAGGCAATATATCTTTTGCCATTGGGCATGTCAATAATACCGACATCACCTAAAACTGGTTTAATATCTCCTGTTTTGTGAGCAATAATTGCGCCTGATTCTAACCCCACTGGCAATAAAGTATTTCTGGCAATTTTACGCATAATATATAATAGTCGATCGCGCGATCGCAAAGAAATTAAGTCGCCATGATCGATCTTGACTAATAAATTGCCTAAATCTTCTGGGGTAGTGGTATTAGTTCCCGTTAAATCTGGCAGCAGATTGTTTAACCTGGTGCTTTTGGCACCCATTTTGATAAATTGCTGATTTAACCTCGCCATGCCCCCCAGACGCTTAATTAGCATATTAGTAGCAGTATTGTCGCTGACAGAGATCATTTGTGACGCAGTTTTTAAAGCAGAAAACTTGGAGCCTGGCTTTTCATATTGCATTCCACCAGAACCCCCAGCAATTACATCTTTCGTCATCACTAATTGCTCCTCAAGGTTGATTCTGCCCCGATCTACCTCCTGAAAAAAGGCGACTAGAACTGGTAGTTTGATTGTACTAGCAGCAGCAATTACTTCTTTGCTATTGATGTTGACAAAACCTTTATTATCAAGATCGACGAGAAAAACTTTTGGTTCCAAATCAGGATATTTACCTGCTAACTGTTGCAAGTCCGATTTCAGAGTAGTGATTTCCTTGCCTAAAGATGCGATCGCAAATAAGTTATCTAGTTTAGCTTTTTTGGCATTATTACTAGTATTACTATTGACCGCGGTGGGAACAGATGTCTTTTCGGAAGTAGCAGTTTGCCAAGTACCAGCAATAGAGATTAGAGTTCCGAAGATAGTGCTAAGTCCCACAGTAATGGTTAGGGCATACACAGCAAGCCATAAAGATGATTTTTGCTTTTTAGATTGATTGCTAGCACTCTGACTCGAACTGTTGGATTTAACAGTTGAAATTTTCTTATTGCTTAAACTCCGTTTGAATCGGGAACTACGATCCGCAATAGTTTTAGTTTTGGCTGAAGTTTTTTTCTGGGTTGGTTTATCTAGCTGATGGACTCCAACAGAATCACGTTTAGAAGTAGAGCCATTACGGCCTTTGGGCTTAGTTTTACGTCTTTGATTGCCTGGAGCACCTTTTCCTCTAGTAAGAGGAGATTTTTTGCCTTTGCGATTCACTCTCAACTCCTGGAAAACAATTATTAATGGGAAAAGTCAGGGCTATTGTAACTGGGTCAGACAAAATTGATGCTGACCATTGATTGATTGAAGTTGATTTTATCTGTTGTGATGCTATCTCATCTTCTGCTTGCTGGCTTTACCGTCGATTTGGGTTTACCACAAGGGCACAATGTAAAGCCTACCCCGAGACTGGGTACTTGCTCGTAGTATTTAGTATTTAGTATTTAGTATTTAGTATTTAGTATTAAACCCGCTACCCTGAACTAATAACTAATAACCACAATCCTTGTCTTTTAAGACGAGGAGGATGTCAACAAACTCAGCAGTCAATTAAAAAACTTACAATCACAAACAGTATGAAGTCTTTGTCCGATAAATTACATTGATAGAATTACTGATTTTTCCAGAAACCGATGTATCCATACCACTACTGGAGTGTCAACTTTGTTTTGGGGAATGGCATGATTAAATTTTCCTCCTTGTCTTCCTTGTCCTCTTTCCCTTTAACCGTCAATTGAAAATTGACAACGCCATTAATCTTTATCTGGTTTCGATTGATTCTGATTTGCCCAGCGAATTTGGCGCAAAATTCCCCGCAACATGGCGACTTCTTCTGGTTGGAGATTAGCTTTATTATAAAGACGACGAAACTTTTCCATTTTGACGGGTGCAGTATGGGGATACAAATAACCAATTTCTAAGAGCACCGCTTCTAAATCTTGATAGTAGCCTTCCAGCACTTCCAGGGAGGCATTAGTTGCCGAAGAGGAGATCTCTGGCAGCTCGACAACTGATGTTTGAGGACTATCCGCAATTTTCAACCAAGATTGATAAAGTTCATAGGCACATAGCGCCACAGCCTGAGCCAGATTCAGGGAAGGATAATCAGGATTCGACTCAATACAAATAAACCGTTGAGCATATTTTAATTCTTCATTACTCAAACCCCGATCTTCTGCGCCAAATATCAAAGCCGACTGAATATTTGGTGTTAATAGCCCAGGAAGCGCCATTTTAGGAGTCTCTAGCCTAATCGGGACACTGCGAGGACGTACTGTAGTAGCGATCGCTTTTTGGCAACCGATCAAAGCAGCAGGTAAATTAGTTACAATCTGAGCCGTTTCTAAAACATCTACTGCATGTACCGCCATCTGTCTCGCCTCATCGGAATTAAGATCGCACCGAGGATTGACCAGCACCAGCTTCATCAAGCCCATGTTTTTCATAATTCTGGCGATCGAACCCACGTTTAATGCTCCCGCAGGTTCAACTAAAACAATCCGAATATTTTCTAGTAGGTTGTGACTCATGGATTTTCAATTAACAATTTATGAGGAAACCCCACTAATATCATTTAAACCATCTATTGATACCGAGTCACCACATCATGAAGAAAATTTTCATTGCGACAGGGGAAGTTTCGGGAGACTTGCAGGGGGCAATGTTGATTAAGTCTCTGTATAAAATCGCTGGGGCAAACAATATTGAGATCGAAATTACTGGTTTAGGTGGCGATCGCATGAAACAGGCGGGGGCAGAAATCCTGGCAAACACCGCAGTCATAGGCTCGATGGGATTCATTGAGGCAATCCCTTTTATTCTGCCAACGCTCAAAATTCAAAATTTAGCCAAGCAATATATTACAGCGAATGTTCCTGATATCTTGGTGCTGATTGACTATCCTGCCTCTAATTTGGCTCTAGCTAGTTATGTCAAACAGAAGCTACCGCAGATCCCGATTGTTTACTATATTGCACCGCAAGATTGGGCAGTGCCCATGTTAAATAATGCCCCCAAAATTGCCCAGGTGGTAGATAAATTACTGGCAATTTTTCCTGGGGAAGCTGAATATTTTAGTCAGAGAGAAATCGACTCAACTTGGGTAGGACATCCTCTTCTAGATCGGATGGAAGATGCCCCAGACAGAAGACAAGCACGACTAAATCTGGGGATCAAACCAGAAGACAAAATTATTACCCTCTTACCCGCTTCTCGCCAGCAAGAAATAAAGTATTTACTCCCTGTCATCTGTGAAGCTGCCCAGCACATTGCTCAGCAAATACCCGAAGTTAAATTTCTGATTCCTGTATCTTTATCAGACTATCAAAATGCAATTAAAGCAGCAGTTGATCAGTATCAGTTATCGGCTCAAATTCTTGATGGTCATCAAACTCTTAATGCGATCGCCGCTGCCGATCTGGCAATTACAAAATCAGGAACAGTTAACTTAGAAATTGCTTTATTAGATATTCCGCAAGTGGTTATTTACCGTATCAATCCGATTACTGCCTGGATTGGTCGTAGAATCGGTTTTAAAGTGCCTTTAATGTCCCCACCGAATCTTGTGGTTAACCGTAAACTAGTGCCTGAACTTCAGCAGGAAGGGGTAACTGCCGATAATATCACCACCGAAGCCATCAGACTATTATCCAATCAATCAGCTAGACAAGAAATTAGCACTGGCTATCAACAAATGCGATCGCTCTTAGGAAAAATTGGAGTTTGCGATCGAGTGGCGCAAGAAATTGTTAATATCATGAATTTTTGTACAGTTAGCTAGGTAGAAATGACCTGAGAAAGCAGAATCGATCGCTATTTGGATAAACTGAAATATAGTTACTTCACACATAAGGAACAATTAGAAAAGGATGCAGATCAAAGCAACCGATACAGCATTATTAGATTGGACTGGCGGCTCACTTGCCGTTGGTATCCTAGAAGGTGAAACTGAGCTATCAGGAGATTTGGCAAAGTTAGATCAGAAATTAGCTGGCACAATTTCAGAATTAATTGCCGAAGAAGAATTTGAGGGTAAATCAGGCACTACCGTAGTCAGTCGTGTGGGAGGTCAAAATCCAGTCCGTAAGATTGCCTTAGTCGGTTTAGGTAAAGCGGAAGATTTATCTATCGATAGCTGGCGTAAAGCTGCCGCTGCGATCGCTCGTATCGCTAAGAAAGAGAGTACTTTAGGAATCTCTCTTGCTGCAAAAGTAGAATCTCCCTCCGATGCCGCCCAAGCCATTACCGAGGCAATTATTCTGGCGCTCCATGAAGACAATCGCTTTAAGTCCGAGCCAGAATCTAAAGAACCTAAATTAGAAACTATTGAGCTAATTGGTCTAGCAGGACAAGATCAAGCAATTGCTAAAGGTTCAACCATCGCCGATGGCGTTATTTTAGCCAGGGAACTAGTTAATGCCCCCGCCAACGAAGTTACTCCTGTGACCATGGCCCAGACCGCACAACAACTAGCCCAAGACTATGGTTTAGAACTAAAAATTCTCGAAGAATCCGATTGTGAACAGTTTGAGCAAGGCATGGGTGCCTATATCGGTGTGGGGAAAGCTTCCGAAATTCCACCCAAGTTTATTCACTTAACTTATAAGCCCAAAGGAACTGCAAAACGTAAAGTTGCCATCGTCGGCAAAAGCCTAACCTTTGATTCGGGCGGCTTGAATCTTAAGACTGGCGGTAGTGGAATTGAAACCATGAAAATGGATATGGGCGGCGGTGCTGCCACTCTGGGAGCCGCTAAAGCGATCGCTCAACTCAAACCAGAAGTAGAAGTTCATTTTATCTGCGCTGCCACAGAAAACATGATCAGCGGCAAAGCAATGCACCCTGGAGATATCCTTAAAGCCGCCAACGGGAAGACGATTGAAGTTAACAATACCGATGCCGAAGGCAGACTAACCTTGGCAGACGCTTTAGTTTACGCCGAAAAACTAGAGGTTGATGCGATCGTCGATTTAGCTACTCTAACTGGAGCTTGTGTCGTCGCTCTGGGCAATGATATCGCAGGATTATGGAGTACCGATGATGCTCTAGCTCAGGAGATGAAAACCGCTGCGGAATCGGCAGGAGAAAAATTCTGGCAATTACCCATGGAAGAAAAATATTTTGAAGGTCTTAAGTCACAAATTGCTGACATGAAAAATACGGGGCCTCGTGCAGGGGGGTCAATTACGGCGGCATTATTTCTGAAACAGTTCATTAAAGATACTCCCTGGATGCATTTAGATGTGGCTGGCCCTGTCTGGACAGATTCAGCCAGTGGCATTAATAACAAAGGTGCCACAGGATTTCCCGTGAGAACTCTGGTCAACTGGGTGAGTAGCTGAAATTTTCGATTGGCTTTTCCCGTTGGTAAATTTGTAGTGTCTAGCTATCTTCTTGAAACAAAATATTGACAATTTGAGCAACTGCTGAGACTATTGAAAAAATGTATCTAGTGATACATTAAACTTCTGATATCGTTGTTATTTTTGTTATTGCGCTTAGTACTAACCTAGAGTTAAAATCTAAGGCGATCGCTCAATATACGCGATTTAGATTTCTTTTTTAAGGTGTGAGGAAAATGTTTAAATTAGCACGTAACTTGTTGCTGGCTTCTCCAGCAGTAGTCGGTCTCATGTTGGGTTCCCAACTATCAGCTTCTGCTCAGTCGATTTCAAGCGCAGATAGCAACACTCAAATTCTCGATCAAATCAATAATTACAGCCAAGAGGGTAAAACTACTCCTCAAAGCCAGGTAACTAACGTTAATCAACTACGAGACGTTTCTCCTACCGATTGGGCTTACGAAGCGCTACGTAGCTTGGTAGACCGCTATGGCTGTATTTCTGGGTTCCCTAATCAGACTTATCGTGGCAATCAAGCCCTTTCTCGTTACGAGTTTGCTGCTGGCTTAAACTCTTGCTTGAACCAAATTGAACGCTTAATCGCTTCACAAGGTTCTGTTTCCTCGGAAGATTTAGATACCATAACTCGTCTGTCTCAGGAATTTGAAGCAGAATTAACTACTATCGGTGATCGTGTAGACGAACTCGAAAGCCGCACCGCTGTATTGGAAGACAGTCAATTCTCCACCACTACCAAACTAGAGGGTGAAGTTGTCTTTGGTGTCAGTGGTGAGTTTAATTCTACTAGTAACGACGAAGTTGTTTTCCAAGATCGTGTTCGTTTGAATTTTGTATCTAGTTTCTTCGGAGAAGATGCTCTGTTCACACGTATTGATGCTTCAAATGCTCTCTTCACCAGTACTGATGATGATGGTAATTTTGCTTCAGGATTCCAAACCGAATCTGACGGAGCTGATGTTCCTCTCGAGACTGGTGCTTTAACATATCAGACTGGGGATACTGGTAATGACGTGGTACTTGGTTGGTTAGCTTACTACTTCCCAGTCGGCGACAAAATCGACGTTTACTTGCCCGCAGCTTTCCCACTATGGCAAGATTTTGTACCCACCCTTAGTCCCTACCTAGACTCCTTCACTGGCGCTACTGGCTCTCTATCTAGTTTCGCTGAATCTAGCCCGATTTATAAAATTGGTCTCGCTTCTGGTGGTGGTGTTGGTCTGAACTTTGAACTCAACGATTTCATTACCGTTAGTGCTGGTTACTTTGGTGGTGATTCCTTTAATCCTGATGATGACTCT
>CALLPS010000286.1 GCA_938015355.1 uncultured Pleurocapsa sp. | reverse complement strand
AGCCAAGTTAGATGTAGCATTAGCTGCCATTGCTCCTGGACAATTGGCTAGCTATCAGAAATTAAAAGAGCGGGCAAAAGAAGAACAAAGATTATTAGAAATCCTGCAACAACAAGCTGAGGCGAGCAGAAAAAGCCAGATCAAACCCCTGATCTCGAACATTGAGCCAGGCAGAATCCTCGGGCTGAAAGGGAAGCATATTCGCGTAAATTCTCCCCTAGCAGCGGTATTAGTCGCTAAAATCCCTGGTTCAGGTAAAGCTGATAATTTACTCTGTTTAGGGTCAGATAACCACTGGTATATTGCCGCCAATGCTGATGTTACCGAAATTAACGAAGGAACTTTTAGTCAAAATGAAATTGCAGAAATCCCAATGCCGACTTTAGATAATCTTAAATTGGGGAAATGGTGTTCGGGAGATGAGTTTACAGCGATCGCTGTTAGACAAATTGCTGATTATTTAATTCCCCAAGCTCCTGCGGCAGAAGTAACTGAGCAGCAACAAAAACTAGATGGAATTCAAAGGCAGATTGATCAACATCCCGTTCAACAGGTAGACAATCCGAATAAACTCCTCAAAAAGCATAATAAACGGTTACAGCTCCGAGAAAAACTGCATAAAACTCAAATTAAATATCAGAAACAAAAGTCAAATCAGTCTTACTATTGGTCAGAATTCCTTAATCTAATTAACGTTTTGCAAGAATTCGAGGCTCTTGACGGATACAGTCCGAGCTTTTTAGGACAAGCCGCCGCAACTATTCGCGGAGATAATGAACTGTGGCTAGCGCTGATTTTTGTCTCAGGGCAACTGGAACACTTAGAGCCACATCACCTTGCAGCTACCGTCTGTGCCTTAATTACAGAGACCCCTCGTGCCGATGTTTGGTGTGACTTTCCGCCACCTCCAGAAGTATTAGAGGTTTTAGGAGTCAAAAAAACTCCAGATAACAGCCAAGAAAAAAATGTGCCTAGCATTAGAGAAATCAGAACTCGTCTATTTCAGGTACAGCGCCGTCATGGAGTGAGCTTACCTGTATGGAGAGAATACGAATTAGTTGGGCTAGCTGAACAATGGGCATTAGGCATGAATTGGTATGATCTATGTGATAGCGTTAGTCTAGCGGAAGGAGATATCGTGCGGATACTACGTCGTACCGTGGATGTCTTGTCCCAGATTTCTCAAATTCCTAATATTTCCTCTACCCTGTCTAATAACGCTCGGGAAGCTAGCGCCATGATGAAACGTTTCCCAATTTGATTTTTATCAAAAAGCTCTAAGCACTTCAATTTAATAACGCCGATTTTGAACATAGGAATTTTAAGAAA
Organism: uncultured Pleurocapsa sp.; assembly: GCA_938015355.1. Lineage (GTDB taxonomy): Bacteria > Cyanobacteriota > Cyanobacteriia > Cyanobacteriales > Xenococcaceae > Waterburya. The sequence goes on along the minus strand of CALLPS010000286.1, from coordinate 14,909 downwards.
TTTTTGGAGCTTACCTAATTTCCAACTTTGATTATGTTGTAGTGGAAACAGAAAGGGTCAAGATTATTACCTACTAGATGGTGCTACCTATTACCTACTACCTACTACCTACTACCTACTACCTACTACCTACGAGCCGATAATCTGAATATATCCGAATCTAACTTTGTGCGCCTATATATTGCATAGTAAATAGAAATTAGCATATTACAAATAAAGACAACAATCATCTTTCTAGTTTGATTATGAAACTACTAAACTTCAGAGATAAATTTCAGTTCACGATATTAGCGATCGCCAGTACCGTCATATCTATTAGTTCTCTCAATTCAGCTCAAGCTCAGACGGAAAAAGGCTTTAAGTGTGATGCTAGCGAATCTATTCCCACCACGATGTATTACAATTCTCAGGGAGCTAAAGAACCTTGGATTAAATGGGTTTCTGAACATTTTTCTGATGCCAATTGGTCTCCTTTATCCCGCTGTCAAGCAGTGAGCGATCGCCTAGAAGAGTACAGACTTGATGGTAAGCTCAAATATGTCACTTTGGGCATGCAAAATCAGCAGCAGATTATCTGCGTTGCTAGTTATGATAATGGCCCTTGCGAAGGTCTTGTCTATACCCTAAAACCAGGACAAGACGGCATAGCTGCCCTCAATAATCTCTTTGCTTGGGGAAGTGGACAACAAAACTTAGACTCTAGTTATGAGTCTTCTAGTATCATTCCCTATATCAAAGTGGAAGATCGGTTATAAGCAGCAACAGATAACTGATTAATTGATTAATTGTTCTAGCGTGGCTAATTAAACCGAAAGCTAATTCACTCCAGGCGTATTATATGAAAGATGGCAATGCTGGCTCCCTGATGCTCAAACTAAGTTTATCTTCTTTGATGGCGATCGCTATTGAGGCTGGTGATTTTAACTTGAAGCTAGGGGAGGAGGTATGGGCTCAAGCATTACCAACCGAAAATGCGATTCCCCTCAGCAATCTTGATCTTAAGAGTAATATTGATGAGGAACTTCATCAACTGTGTCAATCCGCAACAGTTCGAGTGATCAAAGCCGATTCTGCTGGATCTGGAGTAATTATCAATCGTCAGGGGAACATTTACTCAGTTTTAACGAACTGGCATGTAGTAGATGCCAGCAACCCCTTAATTTTAACTGCTGATGATGAGCAGTATCAATTAATTGAAGCACCTCAACAACTGGGAAATGTTGACTTAGCATTATTAAAATTTTATAGCGAAGTAGAATATCCCATCCCGCAGATGGAAACAACCATGCCTCAAATTGGTGATACAGTTTATGCCGCAGGATTTCCTTTAGAAATTGACCAGTCAAATAGCCTGTATTTGGGTAATGCCGCATTTCGTCTCACTCAGGGGGAAGTCTCCATTATTCCCCTAAAGTCTCTACCTCAGGGTTATCAACTAGGCTATACAAACGATACCGTAATTGGCATGAGTGGTAGCCCAATTTTTAATGATCAGGGCTTCTTGGTGGCAATTCATGGACGAGGAAAGTATCGAGATCCTGGTTTTGGTGTATATATTTTTGAAGACGGCAGTGAACCAACTTCAGAACAATTAGAACAAATGATTCAATCTAGTTGGGGTATTCCCATTAGTAATTATGCCGAATTAATTAATTCTAGATTTTAAGAGAATGAGTGCGATCGCAATACTGCCTTATTTTTCTACAATTTAACGAGAAATTAGGCTTTTAGCGATTTGGAATTCAATATTTTTTTGATAGTATATAGTGTATTTCTAAAAAATTTCAAATAAGATCGCGATCGCAGACCCCGTAGCTTGAGTTAAATAAAGTGTAACCGATCTCTTTATTGTTGACTTATCTATAGAAATGAATAAAAAAGTTGGCGATTATAACTCTTGAATACCGATTAACCTTCATTCGATATTCCAGATCCTAATTGTTCCGTCCATGCCACCACTAAAAATTCGGTCGCCATTTATAATTACACTGCTAACCCAATTCTCGTGTCCAGTAAGAGTATTTTCCAACTCACCTGTCTCTAGATTCCATACTTGAACCGTTCCATCCATGCCACCACTGGCAATTTTATTCCCTTCAATATCTATATCTACATTCAAAACTGGAGCTGTATGACCTGTAAGATTATGTTCTAATTCACCTGTTTCTAAATTCCAAACCTTGACTGTGCTGTCGCCACTACCACTAACAATCTTATTGTCTTCGACAGCTACAGTAAAAACCGAATCCTCGTGTCCAGTAAGAGTATTTTCCAACTCACCTGTTTCTAAATTCCAAACCCTGACTGTGTTGTCGACACTACCACTGATTATTTTGCCCTTATTTACGGCGATACTCATGATTGAATCAGAATGTCCCCTGATAGTGTTTTGTAATTCACCCGTATATATATTGCTGATTATTATCGAACTACCATTAGCATGTCCACTAATAATTTTGTCATCTACTATAGCAACGCTATTAATTTGATCAATAAAACCAAAATCAACTGTACCTTTTAATTTTTCTGTTTTGACAGACCAGACTTTTACTCTACCAACCAAAGTACTACTAACAATATTTTCTTCATTGACTGCAATACCAGAAACCCAATCCTCATGTGCGGCAATGGTACTTTCTAACTCTTTTGTGTCAAGATTCCAAACTTTAATTGTTCCATCTAAATCAGCACCAAAAACTTTATTTCCCATTATGGCAAGATCCCAGACTCCCATTGAAGATTCTGCCTTAAGAACATCACTTGCAACGATTGAGGATTGATTGTCAACTAACAATAATTTAGAAACGATATTACGAGTAAAAATACTATTGGATTGTAAAAAGACAGCCTTTTGGTCTTCTCTGGCAAAAACTATTTTGCCAGGTATACCTATTAGTGTGATAAGAATAAGCACAAACAAAAAATGGAAAGTCATAATAAAATATTTGATTTGGTATTAATTTCAAAGAATAATATTATTAATATCTTTGTCGATTAAAAAGCTAAGAAAAACGTTAAAAAAAAGAAATGAGTAAGTTGCAACGACAAAAGTACTAGAACTACAAAGTAGCACACTTGAAGTTAGATGTGCCAGATTTTCGCATCTGTAAACATCATCACGGTCAAATTTATGAAGGTGTCGAGCTGGTATGTGCAGTTATGTGCAGTTCATCTCTATGGCTACAGTGAAGATAGCTACCTTGATTATCAAACAAAGAAGATGAACTAGATGAACTAGTTGATAGTCGAAAAATTACAGAATTTGAGGATGATGTTTCCTGACTACAATACAGTAAGGCAATCGGATTTATGCCAAACCCTACAATTGCCCAGGCAGAGTAATTAAAGTCGATAGTTGTTCTTTCAACTTAATAACTAAGTATTAATTGTTGATTTCATGGTTAAAATTTCCCTGGCAATTTCGATTTTACGCTTCAAAGAATTTGGTTCAGGACGACCATGACCAACAATGCCATAGTAGCTATCAAAAATGGATTGGTTGTTGGTTCCTTTTTGAGTATATTTTGAGATATATAGTTTATAGAAATCGAAGTTTCTTTGATATAAGTGATCATTAATATTAGCCAGTAGATAAATATTAGGGATACTATTTATATTTTGCCGAAAACGATAAGTGCAAGAAATCTGACTACCATATTTTTCGATCAACTGTGGTGGTTTCTCATTGCCAAATAAGGATTCCATGAGACGATTTCTATATTGTAAGGAAATCTGGCTATTTACGGCTAAGACGTTAGTTTTTTGCTTAAGATAGGTACTGCTCAGTAATGCACCAAAGGTTCCCGCAGAGGAACCAATTAACATGGTATCTTGCAGACTAATATTTGCTAAATTACAGATGTTTTCTAATACTTCAGCAACTAATTGATTAAAGTTTATTTCGGGAGATCCTACATAATAACTGGATGTTAAACCTGGAACAAAATGACCAGGATCGCTAATACTAATTACCGATATATTATGAGATTTGAACCCAGACATACTACCTTCAAAATTAACTTTTTTGTGGCTTAAATTATATGCAGAGGGAGCCAATTTTTTATACTTTGGGTGGGCACTTTGGAAATAGACATTAAGCTGATGAGAATTTTCTTTGAGATAGCAGAAAATATAAAAATAGGGAATATCATAAAGTTGTTGCTGATGAGGATAATAGATTTTGTAGATTACAGGCTCCCCAATAAATAAGTCCTGTTGCTGTAATTGAAACGAATCTTTTAAAGTAACTTGTCTAAATAGCTGAGGAATGTAGCCAAAAATTTGCTGATTATATTCCCGAGGCAGAACTTGTAGGGCAACAGTAATTAACTCCGCTATCTGAGAAAACTGCTGTCGATGCTTATAGGTTTCAAATTGAAGTTGAATTTTTTTTGCTAGGATGATCGCATCTGTTTCCATGCAATTTTTATCTATTAACTAAACAGAGAGAAAATCAGTTTTTTTGGTAAAGATAAATTAATTTTAATCAAAATACAATAAGTAATAACAACTTTCTTGCCGAGGATGATGTCATTTTTACTGTCAAATGGCTAACCTGATGGCGGAATCTGAAACTACATTCTTGGTAACAACCATAGAATATTAATAACTTAAATCATAATCAATTTAAAATTTACTCGTTATGCAGGATAAAAAACACAATTTGCCGAAAAGATTATATATAGGCAAGACCAAAGGCTCTCATGAACCAGAAGCCCCAATTGCAAAAGGAGGAAATGGTCGAATCAATACTAAGTTTGCAGATATCCACTGGACTCGTACCAAACTTAGTTTAGCTTCAACTCTGATATTGGCTCCCATAACATTTGCGATTGTTCTTTCTTTTAAAGCTGGAAACATTTTAGTTGGTTTAATCTTAATTGGGGCACTTGTTTTTATGGGACTGATGTATTTAGCATTGCGTTATATCGAACAAAATGAATTTTAATTAAATTAATATAATTAATATCATAAGTTCTCAAGAAATCCTAGTGCATACGATCTATAGTGCGATATTGAATCGCTTCTGCCAAATGATTACTTTGTAAATGGCGATCGCCTGTCAAATCGGCAATAGTGCGAGATACCTTCAGGACCCGATCCATTGCCCTTGCAGATAGACCTAGTTTGCGGATTGCGCCTTCCAAGAGGTTGCGGCTAGCATCATCTAACCCACAAAAGTCTCGGAGATGGTGCGATCGCATTTCAGCATTACAGCTAATTCCTGGCTCTCCCTCAAACCTCTCCTCAGCTAACTTTCGGGCGGCAATGACTCTTTCTCGGATGGTTGAGGTATCCTCTCCCATAGTTTGTCTGGTCATTTCTTCTGGCTTCAGTCGATTTACCGCCACCTGGAGATCGATCCGATCCATTAAAGGTCCAGATAACTTTGCCCAGTAGTTTTCCCGTTGTCGAGGGGAACAAGTACAGTTTTGAATTGGATCACCGAAATAACCACAAGGACAAGGATTAGTACTGGCAATCAGAGTAAATTGAGCAGGGAAAACCACTGATTGACGAGTACGGGAAATTGTTACCTGACCATCTTCTAAAGGTTGGCGCAAATATTCCAAGACATTGCGTTTAAACTCCGTAAGTTCATCCAAAAATAAGATTCCTTTATGGGCTAAAGATATTTCCCCTGGTCGGGGATAAGTCCCTCCTCCCACTAAAGAAGGTCCCGAAGCCGAATGGTGGGGACTACGAAAAGGTCTTTGGGTGATCAATTGCCCTCGATCCCTGAGTAAACCAGCCACAGAATGAATTTGAGATACTTCTAATGCTTCGGAAAAAGAAAGACGAGGAAGAATCCCTGGTAGCCTTTGTGCCAACATAGTTTTACCACTGCCAGGAGGTCCAACAAAAATTAAGTTGTGTCCGCCCGCGGCGGCAATTTCCAGGGCACGTCTACCCTGTAGCTGTCCTTTAACGTCTTTTAGATTGGCTACATGATCCAGAGATTCCTGTTTTGCCAGAGGATTTTCGGCAACGACAGGTTGGTATTGATCTGGCTGATTCAGAAAATCAACTACTTGTCCCAAACTGCTAAACCCATAGACATTAATATCCTTAACTACTGCCGCTTCGGTGGCATTGCCTAGGGGAAGAATTAGTCCTGCAATACCCATGCTTGATGCTGCGGCAGCAATGGGTAAAACTCCTGTTACAGGTCTTAAAGTGCCGTCGAGGGAAACTTCGCCATAAAATAGATAGTCTCCTAATAATTGGGGATTTACTTGTTCAGATGCAGCCAAGATGCCCACACTGATCGGCAAGTCAAAACAAGGCCCTTCTTTGCGAAGATCGGCAGGAGTCAGATTGATGACAATTTTACGCACAGGAAAAGCAAAGTCAGCATTTTTGATCGCCGCTTTAACTCTTTCTCTAGATTCTTGGATTGCCACATCAGGCAACCCCACAACGACAATTTTGGGTAGTCCTCCAGAAACATCGACTTCCACACCAACCTTAATTGCGTCAATTCCTGCGATCGCTGCGCTCCAAACCCTTGCCAACATGGATTAATTAATATTCATCTATCCCAGCCTAGGTCTCAAATACAGGATTGATAATCCGCAAATTTACTGCTTTTTTGCTTTTTTTGTTTCGGCTATTAATTTTGACGAGTAATATGAGGGAAGAATTTAACCTGTGCTGATACTTTAGAGATACTTTAGGGAACAATAAAACCAACCGTCTCCTGGCATAGTTGATTAATAAATAAAACGTTCGCGATTATACAGTCTTGTTGTTAATAAAGAACTAATAAATAGTTAATATTGTCTGGAAATATTTCTTTTGCCTGAATTATCTAAATAGTACTGCTGCAAAGATATTGTCTAAAAATATTGCCTAAAAATATTATTTAACTGATGATCAGAACAATATGGATAAAAATTACAATCAAAATCAGACAATGGACAGTTTAGATCAGCTACACCATGTATTAGTGATTGAAGATCCTTCTTTCGTTAGAGAAATTCAGCTTGATGCTGCTACTTACACCATTGGTCGCCATTCCAGTAATGATATTGTTCTTTCATGTCAAAAAACTTCACGCAATCATGCCACTCTCCTCAGAAGAACGGATGTTAAAACTAATCAATGTTCTTATTGGATTTTGGATGGAGATCTACAGGGGAATAGAAGCAGAAATGGGATCTATATTAATGGAAAAAAAGGTTTGGTTCATGAACTACAATCAGGAGATGTGGTTCATTTTAGTGGAGATGCATCTGTTAGATATAAAACTAGCACTGAACCTTTAGAAAAAAATATTAATATAGAAGCAAATAATCTCAATCCTGCTGCCCGTAATCTAGTAAATAAAGATACATTTATTAATAAAGAAACAGTTGTTGCTGTTGAGAAAAAAAATTACCCTACAAACAATCAAGCGACAGAATATACTCAACAAAACTCTTTAGCTGAACTAAGTCCTCAGCCGATTATTGAAATAGATTTATATGGTAATATAACTTATATAAATTCCGCTGGTATTGTTAGCTTCAAAAATATTCATCATCAAAAGCTAAATCACCCTTTGCTAGATGATTTAATTCCTCAATATCATCAAGGAAGCGCCAATATAATTACTAGAGAAATTAAAGTAGATAATAAGACATTTTGGCAAACTGCTCATTATCTACCTGAGAAAAGAGTAATTAGAAACTATATTACTGATATTAGCAATCAGAAAGCTTTAGAAACAGAATTACAGCAAGTCAACTATATTTACAATACAATAGTCCAGCAAATTCTTGATGGAGTTATCATCGTAGAATCAGCAACTAAACAAGTTGTTGAAGCCAACTCAGCTTCTAGTGAATTACTAGGTTATTCTCGTGATGAATTACTACAAATGAACATTTATGAGCTAGTCGCAGAATCTGATAAACTAGCTCTAGTATTGCGTAAAGCAATTGCTGAAAGAAATGGTTTTGACGGAGAATATCTTTGGCTACAAAAAAATAGTAGTATAATTAAAAGCCAAGTTAAAGTAAGTTTGATTGGATCTGGCTTGTCAGAAAAAATTTGCTTTGTGATCAATTCCAGCGCAATTAAAGGGCTTAATCATCAAGCATCAACCCAAATATTTAAAAGAGATTTATTCAATCAACAATTATCTACCGCGATCGCTAATGCGAAACGGAGTCAAAAACTTCTAGCAGTTATGTTTTGCAAGTTAGAATTTATACCTGATATTAATATAAGTATCGGAGCAGATAATAGCGATAAATTACTATTAGCATTGGAAAAAAGATTAAGTACCTGTTTACGCGCAGGAGATACTGTTGTCCGTTGGCAAGAAGATAAATTTGCACTGTTGTTACCTCAAGTCAGCGATATCGAAGAAATAACTAAAATTAATCAACGAATTAATCAATCAGTTAAGCAATCATTTACCTTAGGAGAAACCCATACTACAATTGATGGTGTAACGGGAATTGCTGTTTATCCTCAAGATGGAACTGATCCCGAAATCTTACTAGCCAGTGCTAGTACAGCATTGGAACGCGCTTATAACAATCAAAGCAGTTATCAGTTTTATGACGATGCAATTAATTCTCAAGCATTAGTTGCTTTAGAGTTGGAAAATTTACTCAAGCAAGCTCTAGAAAAATCAGAATTTCAGCTTCATTATCAACCACAAATTAACGTCAGTACGGGCAAAGTTGAAGCTATTGAAGCTTTATTACGTTGGGAGCATCCAGAATTAGGCTTAGTTGCGCCAGGTAATTTTATTCGGCTAGCAGAGAAAACTAAATTAATTGTACCTATTGGGGAATGGACTATCCGTACTGCTTGTTCCCAGAATAAGCAATGGCAAACTCCAGAATTGCTTTCATCCAGGATTACCGTCAGCTTGTCTCTAGTTCAATTTCAACAATCAAATCTCCCGCAAAAAATAGCAGAAATACTTGCAGAAACTGATATGGAGGGAAGTTTACTAGAACTAGAAATTAGTGCTGCCAGCTTGATGGATAATATAGACCACAGCCAACATATAATTAATCAACTCAAAGCCTTAGGGGTTCAAATTGCAGTGGATGGTTTCACCACAGGATTCTTCGCTTTGGAATATCTTAAGCGCATACCTCTTGATACCTTAAAACTAGATCGTTCTCTAGTTCAACAACTGACAGATAGTCCTCAAGACTTAGCCATCCTCACTGCATTAATTGAATTAGGCAAAGGTTTTAATCTCAGAATAGTTGCCGAAGGAGTGGAAAATCAGGAACAAGTAGAGTTGCTTCGTAGTTTAAGCTGTCATAATATGCAAGGATTTTGGTTTGGTCGTCCCTTAGCTGCAAACGAGGCGAAAAAACTACTACAGCTTAATGATTCAGCAGAAGCAATGGGCAATTCTGGGCAAACTGAAGATCCTGTAATAGCTGAAGCACAAGAATCAGAGGACTAGAATCGAACAATGCATAACTGCGTAATTAAATGACAATAGCTTAACAAAATTTTAAAAGATTGCGATGCTTTCAGCTATAGCATTACGGATTTAGCTTAGGACATTCAGCTTGAGAGTGTAAATTTATCCTTTATCCTTTATCCTTACGAGCAGATAGCTAAACTTTGTCCTAATCTAACTTTGTACGGCTATAGTTTCGCGCAGTCGTTTTACTCATAGTCGAGTCGATTATGACCGCGCCCAAGAATATAGGTTAGGTCTTGACTAAATCACCGCGATCGCCTTAAAATTATTTTCATAATGGGTATAGTAAAGATATTGCTTCAGGGTTAATACTTCCATTATGAATAGCTTTTTAACAATTAAACCAGAAAAAGCGATCACCAGTCAAGAAAATTAATTTTTTTTTAGAAATTATTTTTTTAAAATTCTTATATTTAAGGCTGGAGAAGGATTGCAGCGATTTACTTTTCCCTTGTAAACTATTATATCATTAACACCAAAAATCATCGAAAAAAGTTATTATAGACCGATCTCAAACCCATAAAGAGTGGGGAAGAAAATAAAATATCTGTGTTCATCGGCGTTAATCCATCAATAATTAAAAGCTAAAAGCTAAGAGCTAAAAGCTTTTTCTCGGTTACATTCCCAAATCTAAATTGTTCAGTAACCCCTAATTAATCAAGTTGTTCAACTCTAGGATTACCATCGGCTTCAATCCAGATTAGTTGTTTGATACGACAGGTTTTGGCATATTGCTTAATCGCGGCTTCCGTGCGATCGCTCAATTCTAATTCCACTCGGAGCGAATTATCTTGATTTCTCAACTGACGAGCATATTTAAGAGCTGTCATCTTCACTTCATCCGTTGTCGGAATAACCAGACAATCATTGCAGGGAGATTGTTGAGGGAGTATCTCTGTTGTCAGTAAACAGGAGTGTAAATCTTCAATAGAGAGAGAAAAGCCAATTCCTGGGGAGGTTTGACCTTGGGGATCGTAGAGTCCTAACAACTGATCATAGCGTCCTCCTTCGGCTAAGACATAGGACTGATAATCCTGAAAACTTACGGCTTTAAAGACAATACCTGTATAGTAATCAAAGGTTTGTAGCAGACTCAAATCTAAAGTTAAGGGTAATGGTTGGGGAGTACTGCTATTGAGTAACTCAATTAAAGACTTGAGGTTATTAACTGTCTGTTTTGCCTCATCATCCAAGTTAAGAGTAGAAATTTTACTCAAAACATCTTCTGGCTTACCTCTTAAGTCAAATAACATTAAAGCCTGGGCTTTTAAGTCTGAGTCTAATTGCAAACCTTCTAGGGTAATGCGGTCAAGATTAGCAATGCAATTACGTACGGAAGTGCGAATAGATTCAGGAAAAACGGATAAAAGCGATCGCGTTAGTCCCGCTTCTCCTAATAAAATTGACCAATCTGGTATCCCCAAATCATATAAACATTCTGCCAGTAACAAGATCATTTCTGCATCTGCTAAGACTCCCCCTGCAAACAGTAACTCCACCCCTGCTTGAAAAAACTCTAACTGACGACCATGATGACTCTGAGTGGCATTGCGAAACACATTCGCACGATAGCAAAGACGTTGCGGGTCGCGGTGCGACCCCGCGCCGACGTAAGGCGCAAGGGAACGCCCTAAAGGACTAGCTACGCGTCGCGCACCAAGAGAAGTATTTCCTGCCATCCTAGTAACGGCTGCCCGAGCGATGGAAGCGGTAAGCTCAGGACGTAATCCCAGAGATTTCTCTCCATTATTCCGCAGTTGAATCACTTTATCAGGTTGAATTGCCCCACCTGCTGTTAAAGTATCCAGCCATTCTAGGGTAGAGGTGACAATCCGCTGATAACCCCAAGTTTGAAATCGGTGTTGCAGGCGATCATTAATCCAACGTTTTTGCTCTACTTCTAAAGGTAGTAAATCTCTTGCTCCCGCAGGTGGTTGATAAATCATTTCCAGTAAGTTAAAAGTCCTCTTATGACACGCCAATGACACCAGAAAAAGACTCTCGACGGGAGATGTCTCTTCTAATCTGGTATTTTTAGACTTAGATAGTTGGTAGCAATATCTACTTGTGTCATCTTACTTTTTTTTCGACCCAAAAAATCCACTAAAGAATCCACTGTTAGCAGGTTTACTATTTTTCCCATTAGTTTTATCAGCAGCACCAGGATTTGATGTTTTAGAATTATTAGCTACTCTGGTTAATTTATCTAATGCTTTCTTACTTTCCATCACGAGTTGGTTATGAGGATCGGCTTTAAAAGCTTTGCCGATATGAACTTTTGCCATAGTCAACTGTTTCTTGTGCAAATATGCTTGACCCATCACAGCATGAGCATTCGCATGATTGGGATCGATTCTCAAAGCATCTTTTAACTCTTGGATGCCCCGATCAAATTCGCCTTTTGATATGTATTGTTGAGCGCGATTGACAAATGCAGTAACTCGTGATTCTGTTGTCGGCTCCTCTACTGGTGCGGAAGGACTGGAAGCGTTGGCAGATGCCTGAGTAGCAGTGGCTTTACTTTTAACTACAGTTTCATTGGGTTTAGAGGAATTTTTTTGGATATTGCGATTGATCCCGCGATCGCTTTTGAGCATCAGATAAACTAAATTTAGCTCACTTATGGATTCAATTTCCTGACCAGTATGCTCAAGAGATTTGTATTGTTCAGTAGTGATTTTTTTTAACAGTTTAGGATAAACTAATTCGACACTGTCTCCAGCCTTTAAGAGCTCTTGAGCTAGCTCACTCTTTACCGAAATTCGATCTTTATTTTCTGCTAGACGTTTACCAATTTGAGTTAAAACTAATTGATGTTCGGCAAAAGTATTTTTCCTCGATAGCTGCTCATAAGCAGGGTTGACAAATTTAGAGAGAATTTGTCCTGCTATTTTCATTTTCGCTTGATCTGTCCGACATTTATCAGGGTGGAGTTTTTGAGCAATTTTCAGATATCGTAAGCGAATTTGTTTCGGATCAGCATCTATAGACACGCCCAGTACTGCATGGTGATCGGTTATATTAAGCTTAAAAAGTCCGTGTTTAATCGCAAAAGACATAAGAGAATAAAAATATAAATTATCAGCAATAAGACATATCTTTTCCGTGGAAATACCAATCAAGATAGTAGCTCTATTACTATTGTTCCCTGAAATCTAAAGGAACTAACAAAGAAGTTGCTCAATCTTGGCAACCAAGCTCAATTATCAGTCAATAATTAATGTTGTACTTAATATTTGTTTAATACTGCTTTTTTTACTAATTTAATCAAGTTTCAAAATTAATTGAGATGTACTAGTTTTTTAGATGTTTAATAATCTAAGCACCTTGCAATTTACCTCTAAACATATTAACTTGTGGTAATGATTCCCCTTCCGTCATTGAGGAATTAATCATTAACTGCAATACTTCCTTGGCATTGCTTAAGGCTTCTTCGTAGGTATCTCCATAAGTATGACAAAGTTCTCCCCACTCAGGAAGAGTAACTACAAAACAATTATCTTTTTTAGACCATTGAATTACCATGCTGTAATTTAACATGCTTACATTGCTCCGTAATACTGAATATAAAGACGTTGCTGAATCAAAGTATGATTTTTGGGGTAGACCTATTTTGTTTTGATAGTTGATCTATTCTTGATATCTACATCAATCTTAAATAAAGATTCTCAGAACGTCATGTAGTTACAAAATTAACTTTGGTGAGAGCCTAATAGATAAGATACTTGTATCCAACTACTTAATCTCCAACTCCAGCAAAATCCACCAACAAAGATAGTTTCTGTCGCAAGGTTTCTAATCCTAAGCGATCGCCAGCCGAAATAAATAGAGCCAGAGGAAATTCTTCTGTGGCCTGAATCAGGGTATCACTGCCAACTTTATCTAATTTATTGAATACGAGTAAGATCGGGCCAGGAGCGAGGGGCATCTCACCTAAAATTTCCATCACGGACCGAATTTGATTTTTCCAAGTCGGATGGGATAAATCTACGACGTGAATTAAGGCATCAGCTTCGGTAACTTCTTCCAAAGTAGCTCGAAAGGCATTTACCAGGGGCGGTGGCAACTGTTGAATAAAGCCCACTGTATCCGTTAACAAAATGTTCTGAAGTTTTCCCGTATCGGCATGGGGTATAGATAAGCGGCGGGTAGTAGGATCAAGAGTGGCAAATAGTTGATTGGCGACGTAGACCTCTGAGTTAGTTAAGGCATTGATTAAAGTTGATTTACCTGCGTTGGTATAGCCAACGATCGCCACCGTGGGAACATCTTGTTTTTGGCGTTGCTTACGCATTCGAGAGCGTTGTGCCTGTAATTCCGTTACTTCTCGCTGTAAACGAGCAATTCGCTTTTGAATACTACGTCTTTCCGTTTCTAACTTGGTTTCACCAGGCCCTCTCGTCCCAATCCCCCCACCCAGACGAGACATCGCCTGTCCTCTACCGACTAAGCGGGGTAACATATATTCTAGCTGTGCCAATTCTACCTGGAGTTTCCCCGCACGAGATTGCGCCCGTTGAGCAAAGATATCTAGGATAATTTCCGTGCGGTCGACTACTCTTATCCCAAACTGGCTTTCGAGATTGCGAATTTGAGCAGGAGAAAGAGAACGATCAAAAGCAACTAAGTTTGCCCCCAAAGTTTGTACTCTTAGGGCAATTTCTTGTACCTTACCTTCGCCGATAAGAGTGCGGGGATGGGGACGCGATCGCTTTTGTCGAATTGTTTCTAGTACCTCCCCTCCTGCGGTGTCTACTAATCCCATTAACTCGCTTAAACGGTCTTCAAATTCCTGTGACTCGATTTTATCTACCTGTAAGCCGACTAAAACCACGCGATCGTGATCGCTATCGACCTGTTGGGCAATATATTCCCGTTCAAATTCCGCTTCCAAGCCTTCAACGAGATCGAGAAAATCTTGGCTAGTTAAATCATCAAGGCTCATGGGCTCAGATACAGACCAGTACTTTTGTTCTGCTGAAACTATTTCTGATTGAGGCAACAAATGAGCCAGATAGGTATCTTGAACATATCCCGTGGCACCACCACCCCGCTTTAATTTACCTGTCCCCGTGAGAGTGATTAGAGCTAGAGCATCTAACCTTTGCCGCACCATAGCAGTTAGACTGGATTCTTTGGGTGCTTCGGGTTTTAATTTTGTAGCAATACAGCGAATCCCAGAAAGGCGCTTGGCACCGTAACGAGGCAACTCCAAGGGAGGAATTTGAGTTTGGAGAGCATTTCCCACCCCCACCCGAATTACCTGTCCCCGACGATTGAAATAGGTACAGACAGGCTGATTAATATCTGTGCTGATGGCAGCCAACCTCTGAGCAAACTCTTGTGTAACAATGATATCTCCAGGCAACTTCTGATGATAAAGTTTCTTGAGTTGCTTGATCTGACTAGATTTTAATCCTTTATATTTACCATATATAGTGTCGATAGACGTTCACCCCAAATC
>CALLPS010000285.1 GCA_938015355.1 uncultured Pleurocapsa sp. | reverse complement strand
GCTGGCATAAGTGACGAGCGTTTGCTACTGTTTTTTTTGAGGAGAGACGCTTCACCAAAACCTTTAACCATTTAGGAATCCCAATTATGACCTGATTCTATTAGCATATTACAGCTTCGTTTTTCTTGCGCTTACCCTGCTTTATTGTTGGGAAAGGAAAATACTCATAATGAATTTGTTCATCAAATCAAACCTCATAAAATTGCAACTTTTAGATTAAAGAAAGTTGATAGATAGTAGGAACTGTAACCGTACAGATACAATTCATTCATCATGTCAGACTATACTTTAAGTAAATAAAAAAACCTATAATTTATATTTTCTTTAGTTATGATTTCAGTTATCTATTCACCAGAATTTTTAGAGCATAATACGGGTTATGGACACCCCGAAAAAGCAAAAAGATTAACTGCGATCGCCGAAGCCTTAAATAACGTATCATGGCAAGATCAAATTAAGTGGCAGTTACCAACTCCTGTTATGTCTCGAAACGTACTGTCCTATATTGAAAAAACTCATACCCTAGAACATATAGCAAAAATTAAACAAGTTAGTGCCAACGGAGGCGGATATTTAGATGGAGATACTCCAGTTTCGACACGGAGTTATGAAATTGCTTTATTAGCTGTAAGTGCCTGGCTAGATGGAGTAGACCAAGTTTTAAATCATCAACCTGCTTTTGTTCTGGCTCGTCCCCCTGGACATCATGCCACAAGAGATACGCCAATGGGATTTTGCCTTTTTTCCAATGCAGCGATCGCCGCAGAGTATGCCTTAACGAAACCCGATGTAAAACGGGTCGGGATCTTGGACTGGGATGTCCACCACGGTAATGGTACAGAAGCGATTAGTCAAGATAACCCCCATATTGCCTACTGCTCCTTACATCAACATCCCTGCTACCCAGGAACAGGGATTAGTCAAGGGAAAAGTGGGAAATACCAAAATATTCTCAATCTGCCTCTCCATGCAGGAAGTACTATTGCTAATTATCAATCCCTTTTTGAGCAAGAAATAATCCCTTTTTTTACTGATTGGCAACCAGATGTATTGATTATTAGTGCTGGTTATGATGCTAATGATGATGATCCCCTGGCTGGCATCTCCCTTCAACCAGAAGATTATGGTTTACTAACAAAATATGTCTTAGAAATCACCAATTTTCCTCTATTTGGTCTAGAAGGCGGTTATCATTTAGAAACTTTAGCTAGATCAGTAGTTGCCACTTTAAGTGTTTGTCTGTAATAGTTGTTAATTATTTAGCAAATTTTCTCTTGAAATTCTTCTAACAAACTTAGGCATTGAATCTTCATTGTTTTAAGTGATTATGCTTAACAAAAAAATAGTTCGGCGATTAATAACATGAATATTGCTACCTCTGAACCATCCTTATACCAGTTATCTCAGGATATGGATGATCCTCTTACTCCCCAATCTGTTGGAGCAGAAACTCTTAAATCTTATATTAGTAGTATTATTGAATTGTTAATTAAAGAGCAACTGCAAGTAACTATTTGGGTTAAGTTTCCCCAAACTAAAAGCTGGCTCCCTCAGATTCAGAGATTACAGAGAGAAGGTAATGTAGAGCGTATTATCATCTGTAGCAGTGAGATCAGCTATTCTGGATTATCTTTGCTCAAGGAAACCTCTGCTAAAACATCAATTATTTCTGTAGGGCTCAATCAAAACTCAACGCTACAAAGAGAGTCTTTCTTGATTGTTTCCGCCGCAAATTTTTGCTCTCTGGTGCTTGCTCAATGGCAAAAAAGCAAAATTCAGATTAATTCTTCGGGGAAAAGATTACAGCAACCATATTTAGAAATGGTTTCTAGTTTTTTGCCACAGAAAATCACGCCGATTCTCAAAGGAATCAAACAAACCATAATATCTGGTGCTAACTTAATCGAGGAAGACTTTAGCATTGATCCTGATCTAGAAGTTAAATCAGGCTTGCTGAGTAAGCTAATACTTCAGCAGGTAAGTCAAAACGAAACATTACAAAGCGCACTAAATTCAATATCGAAGACAAGTCATATTCCCGAACAAAGTTCAACTGTATTAGGTTTACAGGAAGATTTTCTGGATAATTTAGTTCAAGAATTGCGATCGCCGATTACCCACATGAAAACGGCACTAAGTCTCTTGGAATCGAAACAGATTAAAGGAGAACAACGTCAACGCTACTTAAAAATGGTCAGTGATGAGTGCGAGCGACAAAATTCTCTAGTAAGTGGGTTACTCGAATTATTGCAGTTAGATACACCAACGGAAGCAGAATATCTCCGTTTAGATGATATTGTTCCAGGAATAGTGAGCACTTATCAGCCTTTAGCCGAAGAAAAAGAAATTCAGCTAGGATATACTATTCCCGCTAACCTGCCGCCAATTTCTTGTCCTCTGCCCTGGTTTAGACAAATTATCATTAATCTACTCAATAATAGTCTGCAATTTACTCCCGCAGAAGGAAGAGTATTTGTGCAAGCGGCACTGAAAAAAGAAACTCAGCAGGTAGAAATCCTGGTGATGGATACAGGGGTGGGTATTCCCAGTAAAGAAATTAACAAAGTTTTCAAGGGATTTTATCGTACAAAACCAACTACGGAAGAGAAAGTAACTAGGGCGGGTTTAGGGTTAACTTTGGTTAAACAGTTGATTCAACGCTGTGGAGGCACTATTTCTGTCAACAGTAAACTTAACAAGGGAACAACCTTTAAGATCCTGATGCCCGCAATACCTTTAGAGCTTACTTAACTCCTAAGAAATAAATTAATGCGTTGTTAGTAATAGTTATTAAATGGTGAAGTTACAAGAAACGAGATAGTAATTGATAAACTAAGCGAAAAAATGCCGTAATGGCGATCGCTCCTGCCGCAGAAGCCCCTGCAATAATCAAAATTAAAGATGCTGTTAAAGCACCATGGAAAATTGGCACCAAGGTGACAACGGCAGCGGTAATGACAGCCAAGATGACTAAATCAATTTTTTCAATTATGCGGCGATGGAGAGCGAATACTAATCCCCCCATAACTGCGCCCAAAACGCCCAAACTAACCCCTGAAACCGTCAGCCAGCTAGTTAACCCCTGATAGATCAATGCGCCTTCAAAACCTGTAAAAGCGGCACTTCCGAGAACTTCTACTAAAGAAAAGCGGGGTGTTGATTTCCTTTGGGGAGAGGAGGCGGAAATATTGGTGCGTACAGCAGGAGATTGAGGCGGGGTTGATATTATTCCAAGATTGTTTGAAGGTACATTCCCCCGAGAAGATTTCTGGGGTGTTGGGGTAGGAGATAGGGGATTTATGGCAGGTTGAGGTTGAGCAATATTAACAGCTTGATTACCAAGAGCCTGGAGTGCTTCTGATGCGGATTGAAAACGTTGTGCTGGAGTGGGCAGCAACATTTTATCTAAAATTTTGGTTAAGCGATCGCTAGTATTGGGTGCAAAATCATGCCATTGCCACTTACTATTAAACGAGTCGTAAAGTTCGTCGGCGGGCTTTCCTGTCAGCAGACTAATACAGGTAACCGCCAGGGCATAAATATCTGTTGCGGGATATACCTGTGCACCAGACATTTGTTCGGGGGGAGCAAAGCCCATGGAATAGATTCCTGTTGATTTTTTGTTATTGCCTCCCCCAACTGCCACTTGTTTAACTGCACCGAAATCTAGCAGATATAAAACTCCCTGCTTATTTCTCATGATGTTGGAGGGCTTGATATCTCGGTGAATAGTTTTATTGTCGTGGACAAACTCCAGTATTTTTAAGATTTCGGTCAAGATCTTTTGTACTTCAACTTCCGCAAACTGACCCTTGATATCTAGCTCTTGTTCTAGATCTTGTCCGTCAATAAATTCTTGTGCCAAAAAGAAATACTGTTCTTCCCCTGTACGATGTATATTGGGAATTATTGGCGTAAAAAAAGCATACAAATCGGGAATCTGGGGGTGCTTCTGACCCAATTCTTCTAAAACGATCGCCTCTCTTTGAAATAAATTTTGCGCCACTGTCAACTCGTGAGCATCCAGATTTTCTGAGGGCTGGAACTGTTTAACGACGCAAGGAGGCATTTTTGGTTTATAGCGATCGCACGCTAAAAATGCTGCCCCAAATCCACCTTTTCCGAGTAACTTTGAAGGAATATAGCGATCCGCTAATAATAGTGGCATCCCACAAGTAGTACAGTATCTTTGCTGCACAGTTCTGATATTGGCTTCAGTATCTAAATCGCCGAAAAAATTAAGCGGTTTAGCACAACCAGGACGAGTACAAATTATTTCCATATAATCTGAGCAGCAGTTACCAGCGATCGGTGAACAATTATCAGACTATTGTACTGGGGTTACTTTTGAATCGTCCAAATGAATCATCTAAAATTTTACTTGACTTCTACCGTCGTGTTTTTATAGAGACTATCAAGCTCTCTAAACTCTCTTCTCGTCGAAAACTTCGGTAAGATCTCTTTGCTAAATGCTTCTGCTGCTTTAGAACAATAGCGATTGGGATTAACGATTACTGCCAAAGTTCGTCTAACATTAACATATTCAATTTTTGCTCGATGCAAAATGCCCATTTCCAATTCTTTGGCGATCGCTGTAGTGGAAACAAAAGCAGCTCCTAAACCCGACTGTACCGCATTCTTAATTGCCTCAATGGAATTTAGCTCCATTTCAATTTTCAAACGTTTGGGATCAATGCCATCACGACTGAGAACTTTATCTATTACCTTACGTATCGTAGATTGAGAATCTAAGGTAATAAACTTCAGCTTATACAAATCCTCTTTATGAATAAAGCTTTCTTGGGCAAAGACATGATTAGGGGGCAGAATCAAAGCTAGTTCATCATCTCGATAAGGAATAACATTTAGCACTTCCTGCAATTCTGTAGGAACTTCCCCGCCAATAATGGCGAGATCCACTTGCCCGTTAGCTACAGCCCAAGAAGTACGCCTAGTTGAATGAACCTGAAGCTGTACCGATACATCAGAATACTTTTCGCGGAATAAGCCGATCATCCCAGGAATCAAATAGGTTCCAGTAGTCTGGGAAGCGCCGACAATTAAAGTACCACCCTGAAGATTCTGTAAATCTTCGATCGCCCGACAGGTTTCTTGGCACAAGGAAATAATTCTCTCACCATAGCTGAGTAATAGGTGCCCTGCTTCCGTTAACTGCGCTCTGCGCCCGCCACGGTCAAATAAAGGGACATTTAACTGCTTTTCCAAATTTTGTACTTGGAGACTGACAGCAGGTTGAGAAACATACAGACTATCCGCAGCCCGTTTAAAGCTGCCCTCTGTGGAAATTGCCTTGAGAATACGGAGTTGGTCAAGGGTAAATGGAATATCAGACATAAAATTCCAGTAGCGATTTTAAAAAACGTTAGTTATCAGTATGTTATTTAAACGTATTATTAATAGTGCTTAATCTTTAATAATTTTCGTGTTCTTTACTTGCACAGTATCACAATTAAGGTACGTAATTAACTTTTAATTATGTTTGTCATCTAAACTGATTAATAATACCTATATGAATATCTCTATGACAAATCTTAGTTGGCTAACAAATTGGCTAACAAATAGCCACCTGGTGATGGTGGGTTTATTGTTGGGATTTGCGATCGCTCATAGTGGTTTAGCAGCACTTCGAGCCTGGGCAGAAACTAAAGTTGGCGCTAGGCTTTACCGAGTATTTTTTGCTGTGGTTAGCATTCCTTTTGCCACTATTTTAATCATCTATTTCTTTAACCATCGTTATGATGGGCTGCAATTGTGGCAGGTGCAGGGTGTCCCAGGAGTCAAGCCATTGGTTTGGATTTTGTCGGCAATATCTTTTATCTTTCTCTATCCAGCAACCTTTAACTTATTAGAAATTGCTGCGGTACAAAAACCTCAAGTATATCTATTTGAAACAGGGATCATTCGTATTACCCGTCATCCGCAAATGGTGGGACAGGTCATCTGGTGTATTGCCCACAGCCTCTGGCTGGGAACAACTTTTGCCTTGGTAACATCTTTGGGGTTAATTGCCCATCATTTATTTGCTGTCTGGCATGGCGATCGCCGATTAGCGGCAAGATATGGAGAGGCTTTCGCTCAAGTTAAGGCTCGCACCTCAGTCATTCCCTTTGTGGCTATAATTGATGGTCGTCAACAGATTAAATGGCAGGAATACTTCCGCCCTGCTTATCTTGGCATTGCTGCTTTTGTGATGTTGTTTTGGTGGGGACATCCTTGGCTAATGCAGGCAACCTCAAGAGTTTATTGGTAGCTTGATATTGGAATGTTTTCCATTCGTGTCGCCGACGGGAGAAAACGCCGACTCCCATTAGATTTAACATTAAATATAGTATTGCAAACAGAGGTCGTAATAAGCGGTCATTTTCTTGGCTATAATTGCCCATGGTTGTTCATGAAGTAAACACCACCGTTAAACAGCTTGTTTTACCTTTATTTGGTTAAAATGAGCAACTATGGATAAGTTTTATGGAACAGATTAATATGACTATAGTAGCGACAACAACGACAGAGCAGTTAAAAAGTGCGATCGCAATTTATAAAGAGAGGATAGACTACCTGGAAATTCGGGTTGAGCAGAGCGAATCTACAGGGCTTTCTTTTCGCGGTAAACAGTTGGATTCGGTAGATCGTAGTTTTTCTTTGGGGGGAGGCATTCGCGCCTGTCATCAGGGTGGTTGGAGTTTTGTTACTTTCAACGGCTTAAAAGAGTTAAATGACAGGATTGAAGAAGCAATTTCTCAGGCAAAACTAGTTGGTAAGGAAGAGACGCAGTTAGCCCAGGTTGAACCGATTGAAGATTATGTTCCCGAACAGATTAAGCGCGATCCGCGTCAGGTTTCTTTAAAAGATAAACGGGCACTCTTAGAATCTTATAACGAGATCTTGTTAAATTTCGATCCACGGATTCAGACTACCATGGCGGGGATCAGCGATCGCTTTGCGACTAAAACTTTTATCAATTCTACTGGTAGCTGTATTGTCCAAGAAAGACTAGATATCAATGGACGATTTGCGGCGATCGCCAAAGGAGAAGATGGCATTGTCCGCCAGGGATTTGAGTCTGTCCATTCTCGTAACGATTTTGATGTTTTAGTCGGTATCGAAGAGCGAGTTAAAGGGGCAGCGGAGCGAGCAGTAAGGCAATTAGAGGCAAAATCCGTCAAAGGTGGTCAATATACAGTAATTCTCGATCCTTACCTTGCTGGAGTATTTATTCACGAGGCTTTTGGACATCTTTCGGAAGCTGATTTTGTCTATGAAAATCCGAAAATGCAAGAGCTGCTCACTTTAGGAAAACCCATGGGCATTGAGCAATTAAATGTGATCGATGATGCCACCATGGAAAATCTTCCAGGATCGATGAAATATGATGATGAAGGTGTGCCAGGACAACGTAAGTATCTAATTAAAAATGGGGTCTTAACCGAGCGTCTCCACTCCCGCGAGACAGCAGGAAAAATGCAAGAAGCACCCACAGGAAATGCCAGGGCAATTCGTGCTAGCTATCCCCCCATTGTACGGATGACCAATACCGCGATCGAACCTGGAGATACTCCCTTAGAAGAAATGTTTACAGGAATTGAAGAAGGAGTATATGCAGTGCGTATGTTAGGGGGACAGACTAACGGGGAAATGTTTACCTTTGCTGCCGCCGAAGGTTATATGATTCGAGACGGTAAAATTGCCGAACCTGTAAGCGATGTAACTTTGTCGGGGAATGTCTTTCAGACTCTCCAAGATATAGACGCGATTAGCAGCGATACACTTTATACCAATGGTGGCTGTGGGAAAGGAGGACAAATGCCTTTACCCGTGAGCGTTGGCGGGCCCCATATTCGGATTAAAAATGTGGTTGTTGGAGGAAGATGAATTAATAAGTAAGGAGTAAGGAGTAGGGAGTAGGGAGTAGGGAGTAGGGAGTAGGGAGTAGGGAGTAGGGAGTAATCCCTCTGCTCCCCTTTGCGTCCTTGCGTCTTTGCGAGAGATGCTCCCCTAAAGACATGAAAAAAGACGTTCAACTAGAACGTCTTAACCCATAAGTTATGAAGAAATTAACTATAGTTTTAAACTATTCAAGTTTCTTCAGTTTTTTGATTCCACCCAAGAATTGATCGGTTAAGAGATTCCAAACAGTCCGATTTTCATTAATTCTGACGTTAGCTTGAACTTCCATTCCTGGTTGAATAAATTTCTTGTTCCCTTTAACTATGAGATGGTCTTCGTCTAAATCTACCCTCACGGCATAGCGGAAGAAATCATAAGGGGGTTCTGGCTCTAAAGCACTGGCACTAATAAATTCAACGTCACCTTCAATACCGCCATATTCACCAAAATCAAAGGCACTAATCCGAACATCAACCGACATTCCCTTTTCCACAAAACCAATATCTGCGGGGGAGATAAACACTTCGGCAATTAAGTCTTCGGTCGGTACAATTTGCAATACAGGACGAGCTGCTTGACCAGATGGAGGTACATAACCAGGATAAGCACGGAGGTCAAATACATCCCCCGTCACAGGAGCAACAATAGTTTGATATTTAAGGTTTTGCTCGGCACTACTAATCTGACTATTAATTTCGGCAATCCGTTTATCGTTTTCGACAATAGTTTTATTTAACTGACTGTCAATTTCGGAAAGACGTTTGCGGTTTGCTGCTCTTTGGTCGTAGAGGTCTTTCTTCGACAAGGTAGTCGTGTTGCTTAACTGTTCCCTTGCTTGAGAAATATCCAAATTTAAGCGTTGTTCCTCTTGCAAGAGACGATTGATTTCCGCGAGCATTGTTGTTGCTTGCTGTTGTTGGCGATCGCGTTCTAGATTGCTCTCTTTCATGTCATTGACCATGGAGGAGTTGCGATCGTTGACTCGTTGTCGTTGCTGATCGACCTGTATTTTGGAGATGCCCCCCTCTTCATAGACAGGTAAAATTGCTGCTAGGGTTTCTTTCTCAATTTGAATACTTTCTTCTGCTTGCTTCCTCGCTTCTTTGTTGCGCTCGATGATTTCCGCTAAATTCTGATTAGCCATCTTCATTTGCGCTCGACTGTCTTCTAGCTGAATTTTATTTTGTTCTAATTGTCTTTCTACTTGCTCCAATTCTAGTCGAGCTGATGCGGTTCTTTCTCGCAGATCCTCTTGAGATGCCTCTAATCTTGCCTGTTGTTCGGGACTGAGATTGGCGGCAGAACCACTCAAAAGACTATTAAACATCTCGTTCTCTTCCTTGAGTTCGGTTCGGTTACGAGTCAAATAAGCGACTTCTCGGGGAATTTCCAAAGATGCGATCGCGCCATCAATATTTCTGGTATCGATCTCCCCTGCCATCAAAGCTCGATAAAACTTATTTTCCTGTTTTAAAGATTTACGTACCTGGCTCAAAGAATCTACCTGCGCCTGAGAAGTCGTAGAGTCTAAAATCATCAGAACATCGCCTTTTTCTACTCGCTGTCCTTCTTTAACCTTGACTGACTCTACCACTCCATTAGTCGGAACTTGGATCTCCTGTAGTTTTCCCGTCGGCTGAATTATGCCTTGGGCGGGAATTACTTGTTCTATTTTGGCAAATCTCGACCAAATTAGGGTAAAAGCAGTAACTCCCATAATGCAGCCCATGGTCAACCTCGACCATTTTGGAGAAGGACGTAACATTACCGTTTGTTCAAATTTTCGGGTCTCGATAGTGGCAGGATTACGCTTCGCTAAAGCAGAATCAGCAGCCCCTTTTGCCGATTTAGTACGTACTAGTTCTCCTGGGGGATAAGATTTTTCGTCAGCGGTTTTTGTTTCCTGAGTCTGAATGCCCACGGTAGACATTACTGGTAACTTGGCACCTTCTTCCGATTGAGGCACAGACAAATTACGATAAATTCCTGGTCCAATTTGGGCATAGCCACGATGAACTGAGCGAATTGCATCGGTTAATTCCTGGGCAGGGGTACCTTTAAGCAAATAACCCATTGCCCCAGAGTTGAGAGAGCGGGCAACGTATTCTTGGGTATCAAAAGTACTCAGCACCAAGACTTTCACCTGAGGAAACTTTTGGCAGATGAGCTTGGTCGCCTCCATCCCATTCATTCCTGGCATTTCCATGTCCATGAGGACAACATCAGGGCTAAGGGCTTCTACCTGATTAACGGCATGTTCGCCATTCTCCGCAACTCCAACTATTTCAATATCACTTTCGGTTTTAATCAGGGCTTTTAATCCTTCCCTAATCATTTTTTGGTCATCGACGATGATGACCCGAATTGTAGGATTAGAGGTATCAGCGACCTTTTGATTGGTCTGGCTGCTTTTTACTACATTCGAGGGCTGAACACTATCAGAAACGTAATCACCATTGCCATTGCTGGATGAATTCATAATTAAGATATTTAGAACTTCTTCAAATATTGGGTTAAGAGCTAGCTTCCTAAAGAAAAAGATAGTTATGGTTAATTAGTTCTCAAAGTACATATATAAGCATTTTGATTTAGAAAGATTAAAGCAACTTAAATATTAGACACAACTAGTCCTTTATAACAACTAATATTTTAAGTGTTGAATATTATTCAATTTTTGTTTGACCAACGGTCAGATAAGCCACGTCGTTAAAAGATGGGTGACTTGACCAAAAGTCTACTTTTTGAGACATATCACTCTAATTGTTCCCATTAATGGAATGTTATTTTGCAAAAACTTTAATAAAATCAATTTGGCATACAATTACCTGTACAAGATCTTCTTTTTATTAGATCTTCATATTCCTCAATCTGAAAATACAAAGTATTATGAATACGGCAAAATCAGCTCCTGAAGGGCAGAATAAGGATAAAAATCTAGAATCGATGAGAAAATTTGCCGAAAAGTATGCCCAGCGTACAGATACTTATTTTTGTAGCAATTTATCTGTCACTGCTGCGGTAATCAAAGGTTTAGCAGAACATAAACAAGAGCTGGGATCTCCTTTATGCCCTTGTCGCCACTACGAAGATAAAGCAGCAGAAGTAAAAAAAGCCTATTGGAATTGCCCCTGTGTGCCGATGCGAGAAGAGAAAAAATGTCACTGTATGCTATTTCTCACCCCTGACAATGCTTTTGCGGGAAATACGCAATCAATTAGCACCGAGCAAATAACTCAACTTTGTCAATCAATGGAATAAATCCCTCTTATTTTATTCTTGATCTAAACTTTTGATCTAAACTTTTGATCTAACAAATGACTCCAGAATTCCAACAAGCGATCGCCGAATTCAATCAGCAGCAGTTTTATGCTTGTCACGATACCCTGGAAGCTATTTGGGTGGATGCCCCAGAAATGGACAAACGCTTTTATCAGGGCATCCTTCAAGTGGCAGTGGGCTGCTATCACTTGAGTAATGATAACCTGCGCGGGGCAATTATTCTCTTAGGGGAGGCGGTAAGACGATTAGCAGACTATCAACCAAACTACGAAGGAATTGACGTAGAACAACTTTTGGAACAGGCTTTAGCTTTACTACAAACACTACAGCAGCTTCAACCTGAGCAAACTCAAGTTTTTTGGCAACAGTTACAGCAGCAATCAGAAAAACTAGATCAGCCAACACAAAATAGTGGAGATTTCCTAGTATCGATTCCCGATGTGATTAATAGTTGTCAAATCCCTGATATTAATTTAATAGAATAAAAGTTACTGAGAAAATTGACGATAATTATGACAGACCCCGATAGCTCCGTAGCTGGTATTAGTAGTCAGGTTAGTGATTTCTAGCCGTAAGGTTTTTGAAAGCGGTGCCGCCTGTAGCAGAAATGCCTCCGACCTTCGGCGTTCGTCCTAACAAAATGCAACCCGGTCGGTGCCAATGCTATAGTTTAGCAAAGCGAAGCAATGAGCGGCCGCGTCACCCTCAGTACCAGCGCGCTAAATGATGGCGCGTATGTATAAGAGCAGGCCACCTATTCATAATGAGAATCAGACTCAAAAACTGACCCAGACTGGGTTTCTTTTGGGGGGGAGAGTACGTTCGGCACTAACTCCAGTATAACCGCTCCCGGAATTCTTGAGTTTTTGTAAATATCAGCCTGCTTTTCCTAGTATTGTCCTGTTTGATACTATGTGTCTGTACTGTATATGCCTTGCTGTTTCCCACGTCCCGTCGCTCCGTCCATCGGCCAGATCGTGACAAGGTTGGCGCCGACCTTCCTCCGCTTCGGGTCTTTCGAGATCTTCAAGGC
>CALLPS010000284.1 GCA_938015355.1 uncultured Pleurocapsa sp. | reverse complement strand
TAAGCGAATTAAGTCAACTTAAGTAACTAGCTAAAAACTTAAAACTAAATAACTACAAATACTTCTGTACGATCTCCCACCCAGTCCAGGATACATAAGCTAAACCGACAAACAGAATAGCGTTAACTGAAATATGAAGCGATCGCGCCCAGGAATTAGAGGCATTAATTTGATGGGCACTCCAAGCGGAAAGAGCAATTAACCCCACAACAAATAGACCAGCCCAGAGATGAGTCGAGTGACCCAGACTGCCATAATAGCCGATGGTGCCAACAATGCCGATCACTAGCAACAACAAAACTAAAAAAACGATAATGATCCCACCAACATAGTGGGCATTTCTCAGCCAAGGAGGACGACCCACTCTAGCAGCGCGACCATAAAACATTAACGCTCCTGAACTGAGAAGCAACAAATAAAAAGCGATCGCTCCTCCCATTGCCCAAGCAGCAATTTTCCAGAGCCAAAGAAAAGAGGGTAAATCCAAGTTTGCTAACCAAATATTATCTTAAACTGGCAAGAATTTTAATTCTATTCTTCAAGAATAAATAAAGGGATTACCTATTTTAGTCATTCTAACAATTATCTTCAATATTAGTTATAAAACTTGTTGCTTATGTATACTTTTAAACCGCAAGAATAGCTGGCTGAGAAACAGCGCACTTGATTAGAGAAGTCTTATTACCCTGTTCACTTGACTGCTTAATATTGGTTGTCTTTGTGCTCTCCACTGGAGCTTTCTCTGGTTCAGTTTTGTGTAATCTGAGTTTAGTACAGGGGATCGTATCCGATAAGATCGCACTAGCCATCATTCCAGAATGAATCTCGATAATTGCCTCCAAAGCCGCTTCAAACACTAGTCTTTGACCAGGAAACACCACCCGCTCGAAATACCAGTTAGGAATATTAGTAATTCTAGCTACTTGAATTTGGCTCGTCGCATTTACGTAGCAGCAAAGAATGCTACGGTCTTTATTATTGGGGAGAGGATCTAAAATTTGGGACATAACTATTGAAGAATTTTATACAAATCAGTATTTTTATTGTTATTTATAACCTAACATTCATTGATCCCGAATAATTGTAAAACAAGCTACCGATAGACATTTATATAAGCTTTTGTTTGTCACCGTTATCAGAAGATCTTTCTTAAGAAAGATTTAATTTTTAAAAACTCAAGATGTGCATTGATAAATACTTTGAAATATTCAAAATACTTTAGGTATCTAGCAATACCAAATATGAGACTGCTAAAGGAAGTCTAATCAAGGTCTTGATTTCGGGGGATTCTTGATATTTGGTTGATCGCAGTAGCTAATATCGCTAAAGTTAAGTTATATGAAAAATTATTATGGAAGAGAAACAGAAATATGACGATCTTCTCCAGACAAACTCATAAAACTCGCAAAAATTAACATTACTTACTTAAGCTATGACTCAGCGCATTCTCTATGTTCGTCTCCCTTGTAATCCCATCTTTCCCATTGGGGTAGTTTATCTCGCAGACCATGTTCACAAGCTGTTTCCCAAGGTCGAACAAAAAATATTTGATTTAGGTACTGTTCCCCCTTTGGATTTTAATCGTGCCCTAGATCAATGTATAGATAAGTTTATGCCCTCTCTTCTAGTATTTTCTTGGCGAGATATTCAGATTTATGCGCCTGTGGGAGGAAGGGGAGGAAATCCGCTCCAGAATGCCTTTGAAATTTATTATGCAAAGAATCCTTTGATTAGATTACGAGGGGCGTTAGGGGGTTTAAAAGTAGCTACTGCCTATTATGGAGAGCTATGGCGCAATAATGGTCTGATTAAGCGTGGATTAGCTAGAGCGAGAAAATATCATCCAGAGGCGCGGGCTATAGTTGGCGGTGGGGCGGTAAGTGTATTTTATGAACAACTGCAAGATTCTTTGCCTCAAGGCACAATTGTTTCGGTGGGAGAGGGAGAGCAATTATTAGAGAAAATTCTCAGCAATCAAGAGTTTCGTGACGAACGTTGCTATGTAGTGGGGGAAAATCAAATAAGAGAGAGGCTAATTCATGAATGGCCCACTCCGATTGAAAAAACCGCCTGTAATTACGACTACATTGCTACTATTTGGTCAGAATTTAGCTATTATTTGCAAGACAACGATTTCTATATTGGAGTACAGACAAAGAGAGGTTGTCCTCATAACTGCTGCTACTGCGTTTACACAGTGGTAGAAGGGAAACAGGTACGGATCAATCCTGCGGATGAAGTAGTCAAAGAAATGCGTCAGCTTTATGATCGGGGAATTCGTAACTTCTGGTTTACTGATGCTCAGTTTATCCCTGCTAAAAAGTATATTCCTGATGCGATCGAATTGCTAGAAAAAATTGTAGCCTCAGGCATGGAGGACATTCATTGGGCAGCTTATATCCGTGCCGACAATGTTACCCCTGAATTAGCTGAATTGATGGTTCAAACAGGGATGAATTATTTTGAAATTGGCATTACTAGTGGTTCCCAGGAATTAGTGCGTAAAATGCGGATGGGATACAATTTGCGTACTGTATTGCAGAATTGTCGTGATCTAAAAAAGGCGGGTTTTAATGATGTGGTTTCGGTTAATTATTCTTTTAATGTAATTGATGAAACCGATGAAACAATTAGACAAACAATCGCTTATCATCGAGAATTAGAAGCAATTTTTGGGCAGGATAAAGTTGAGCCAGCAATTTTCTTTATTGGTCTACAACCTCATACTCATTTGGAAGAATATGCCTTGAAAAATAATATTTTAAAGCCTGGATACAATCCAATGAGTCTAATGCCTTGGACAGCCAAAAAACTACTTTGGAATCCTGAACCCTTCGGCTCTTTTTTTGGCGAAGTATGTCTTCAGGCTTGGAAACAGAATCCCAATGATTTTGGTCGGGAAGTGATGCAAATTCTAGAAGATAAGTTAGGTAAAGCCCCCCTAGAAGAAGCATTGACTGCACCTGTAAAATTAAATAAGCAGGCACTAACTGCTGTATAAAAGCAAAATTTAACTATTAACCAAAAGGAGCGATGATTTTCGCTCTTTAACTTTAAACAATTAACTATCATTATGCTGGAAGGTTCGATATTACAGAAATTAGATCAGGCTCATCGTCATGGCAAACAACCATTAAATCTTGGTGTTTATTATAAAAATACTTTGGTTGCTCTGTGTCATGCTTTGGAGGACTTTATCTTAGATTCCAAGAGTGCGCCCTTGATGATAACAGCCTTTCAGCGGGGAAAATGGTATCTGGAAGAGGCTGACCGCTATAGTGCATTAGCAGATAAATCTGAACACGTGGCGATTATGGCTACTCCAGATTCTGGATTTGATAGTCATCCCACGAGTAAGAAGGACAATGTGACCTTAGTGTATTTGAAGGAGTCAGATCCCGTTGCCGAAGAATGGCATTTGATGATTCTTTCTCCTACCTATACGGCAATGGTACTATGTCAGGAATTATCCGATGCGGATTATGGAGGTCAAAAACCTGAAGCAGATCTAGAGCGAAAATTTTATGGTTTTTGGACATTTGAGCCAGAAATAGTCTATGAAACTGTAGAAATTGCGATCGCTCATATTGCCGAATATCAGCCAGAATTAGCTCAGTTAATGACAACTCAGGTAGAGAAAATGACTGCTGAGTCTGCCACGAGGCAAAGGGATGACCTAGATGCGGTAGTGTCTCAGGTAGTTAAATATCTGCAAGATTCTCATAAAATTTTACATCAACCAGATCAGGCGACTCATTTCTCAGGATTCAAAGATCTTAGTGAAAATATTGTTTCTAATGAAATGCAAGCTTTTTTACGGATGGCTCAATTGTTGGATGTTACTGATGTTAGTAACCCGATGGCAGCTTCAGAAGTAGCAGCAATGGCAGAAGCAATGTCACAATTGCTCGATCTTCCTGCATGGCAAGCTAAAAGGCTATATTTATCTGGTTTGCTACATCGCGTCGGTTTACCAGATGTAACCAGGGAGCACAATAGAAAGTCTCAGGCGCAACAAGAGGTTTTAGAGAATCAATTTGCCCCTAAAGCATCTGTGCTGCGGGTAATGCCCCAGTTAGAGGCAGTATCTAAGATATTGACTCATCAACGAGAGGCTTGGGATGGCTCAGGTATTCCGGCAAAACTAGCTTACGATGAAATTCCTTTAGAGTCGCGAATTCTTTGTTTATTGTCCGACTTTCAGCAAAAAATGAAAGCATATAAGCAATATTCTTCAGATAAAAACCCCGTGACTCAAGCTTTAAGCGATTGCCAAGCTCTAGCGGGAAAGCGATATGACCCCAAATTACTCGATGCTCTATCCCTTCTGGTTATGGGCATGCAACAGGGCATGACTCTTCAAGCCTATCAACCCAAAATTGCGACAGGAATGTGGCTGGTAGATAATGAAGGGGCGGAAAAAAATAAGACTCCTTCGTCTTAGACTATGTAAAAGCTAAAAGCTGATAATTTTCCCAATTTAAAATTCATTTTTAATCAAAAAATAAAACCCAAATAATGACCGTAGATACTATTCGCGCAGGGCAAGAAAAGCAATTTCCAGGAATAGATTTAGAAGACGAGGATCTAGCTGGTTGCCAATTGGAAAAAGTCAATTTAGCTGGTGCCAACCTGGTGGGGACAAACTTTTCTGGCTCTAATCTTAAAGGGGCAAGACTAGATGGCTCGAATCTTCTGGGGGCAGATTTAACCCTAGCTGATGTGCGAGCTAACCTCTTGGGGGCAAACTTGATGCAAGCCGATCTTAGTAGTGCTGACTTGCGGGGTAGTAACCTAAGAGGAGCAAACTTGATGGGGGCTAAATTGGCTCAAGCTTCTTTATCGGGGGCGTTTTTAAGCGGGGCAAATTTAACAGGAGTTAATCTCAAAGGAGTCGATCTCAGAGGTACAGATCTTAGAGGGGTTAATCTTAATAGTGCAAATTTGAAAGGGGCAAACTTATCCCAGGCAGATCTGCAAGGAGCTAACCTGAGTGAGACAAATCTCGAAGAAGCTGACTTGCGGGGAGCAAACTTAGCGGGGGCTAACCTAGCGGGGGCTAACCTACTTTGTGCTGAACTCGAAGGGAGTAACATGGATGGCGCAAACATGGAGCGGGCTTGCGTTTTGGGTACTGCGATCGCAAAGTAAACTCTTGATACTTCAGACGTAAATTTAGGCTGATGGCAAATAGTCAAAATCGAGAACTTGTTCCATGGTAAAGGGACAATCTATCGGTAGATTAGTTATTCCCCATTGGTCGTTGAGTTTTTTTTGCGTGGTCTCGATTCAGCCTTTTGGTTTTACTCATGGAGAAATCAAATTCTTCAACTGCTAATTCTCTCTGAGTTTCGCACGATTCTTAAATTCTCTTGACTTTTTTCTAATTTCCTTAACTTGTGACCAATGCTCTCTTGTCACTAAAAATAGTAAGCTAATTACTTTTTTTGCTTGTTGATTTTTTTTAGTTAAAGATTTTGAAAATTTTAGTTTTAGTTTTTTATTGTTATCAAATGAAAGAATTGGCTTGATATATGAATAAAAACTCAAAAGTAGATCGCCCTCTGATTAAAAGAAAACTCTACACTCGATAATTAAAATATGAGCGATCGCAAAATATAGCAGACCTATTAAAAATGTTTTAGGGCGATCGCAAGTAAGTAAATTCACCAGAAGGCTAAAAATATTATCTAATACTAAATCCGCTTGGCAAAGGTAGTGTTTAATTTATTCATAATAGTTTTTTCATGAAATTCAGAATAACTATTACTCGTTACTCGTTACTCATTACTCATTACTCATTACTTAATTTTTTAAGTAACCTATACGAAACGGATTTAGTATAACTTGCTAGCCCTCTGCAAAATGTTCATTGTAACTCCACTCCTATCAGGGAGCTAACGCATCGTCACAAATTCTTCCGCAGAACTAGGATGAATCCCAACCGTGGCATCAAAATCGGCTTTGGTAGCCCCCATCTTAACTGCGATCGCTACTCCTTGAATAATTTCGGCTGCGTTGTCTCCCACCATATGTGCGCCAAGTACTTTATCGTCTTTAGTATTGATAATTAATTTCATTAGGGTCTTTTCCTGCTTATTAGGCAGGGTGTAGTACATGGAACGAAATTTGGTACGATAAACTTTAATTGCTGCGCCATATCTTGCTTTGGCTTCTCCTTCCGTTAAACCGACAGTAGCGGCTTCGGGATTACTAAAGATAGCTGTAGGAATGTTTTCATAACTCATCTGACGAGACTTGCCACCAAAATGAGTATCGGCAAAGGCTCGACCTTCATTAATAGCCACAGGGGTTAGATTAATATAATCCGTACAGTCTCCTACGGCATAAATATGATCTTCGGTAGTTTTATT
Source organism: uncultured Pleurocapsa sp. (assembly GCA_938015355.1). Lineage (GTDB taxonomy): Bacteria > Cyanobacteriota > Cyanobacteriia > Cyanobacteriales > Xenococcaceae > Waterburya. Next base: position 3,374 of record CALLPS010000284.1, on the reverse strand, counting down.
GTATTGATCTACTGCCACTGCTCCATTAACTACTTTCACATTGGTATTTTCTAAACCAAGATTTTTTAAATCAGGTTCTCTTCCCGTAGCTGCCAAACTGGCGGCATCCGCCACAATCACTTCTTCTGAACGATCATCGCTCTGGATAGTAATTTCTAACCCAGAATCCTTCTTGGCAATAGAAAGATGAGGCTTATTCGTCAGAATACGAATCCCGTGTCTTTCCATACCTTCTTGAATTTCACAGCGTAAATCATAGTCAAAGCCGCGTAGAATCTTATCCCCGCGAATTACCATGGTAACTTCTGTTCCTAAACCGTTAAGAATGCCAGCAAACTCAACTCCAATATAGCCGCCACCAATAATGAGCATGCGCTTGGGTTGCTCTTTAACGTTAAATATTTCTCTGGAGGTAATTGCATGTTCGACTCCAGGAATCTGATGAGGCTTGACGGGTTTCCCGCCAACGGCAATCAGAATTTTGTCTGCCGTAACTTTTTGATCGCCAATTTCTATGGTGTGGGAATCGATGAATGTACCATAGCCTCGGTACACTTTGACATTAGAATTATCTAACATCTTTTGATAGATACCGTTAAGACGATCTACTTCATTATTGACAGCATTGATCATCTTTGTCCAATTAAAGCTACTGCCTTCTACTTCCCAACCGTAGCCCGCCGACTCTTCAAATTTCTCAGGAAAATTAGAAGCATAAACCATGAGCTTTTTGGGGACACAGCCTCGGTTAACACAAGTTCCTCCCAGGCGATCGCTTTCTACAATCCCTACTTTTGCTCCATATTGAGCGGCACGTCTAGCCGTAGCAATCCCCCCCGAACCCGCACCGATAACAAATAAATCGAAGTCATAACTCATCCTTTTATAGTCTCCCTTTCTGAGTAATTGAGTAATTAATATATTTTCAGTTCAATGTTAATTTTTAAATTAACTTCTACCTGATTGGACACATATCAGATGTAAAAAACGCTTATTTTGAGATTTTAATTGTAGTCTACGTAAACTTTAATTTCTTAGATTTATTAGAGACTTTATTGTTTGTAGATGAGAATTGAGCACAGCAAGTTCCCTCTCTAGAATCATGCTGTTGGGATGATACACTTCCGCAGAAAGCCTTGGTCTGATTCCGCCCAGCTTCAATACTTATGACGGAAACAGAACCTATATTTACTTGAATTATTTACTTGAATTTCCGTGTTGGGGAAATATTACTTCTGCAAACTCAATCAGAAGAACTACTAAATATTGCCCTGATTATCCTTAGTCTTAGTACTATTGTTTTTATACCAAATGAGCTTCTAAGAACCACAGGCGTTTGTCGATAGTGCGAGAAATTTCGGTATAGAGATCCGCTGTATCTGCATCCCCAAGCTCATCTGTCTGATCAATTGCTGATCGTACGTGTTTGGCATAAGCACCATAGCGATCAGCTAAAGCAGTTACATGATCTTCTCCAGAGACAGCATCCAACGCATATTCAGGTAAGATAGATGACTCAGCGGCGATTCTGGCTGTCCCCAAAGCTACCCCACCCAAAGCAGTAACCCTCTCCGCTACCATATCAACGTAGTCTTCTAGTTCTGTCGCCATCTCATCAAATAGTTCATGCAACTGAAGAAAGTCCATGCCTTTCACATTCCAGTGTGCCTGTTTTGTCTGAGTTTTCAGATCTAAGGTGGCAGCTAAAGTTTGATTTAAAATTTCAATGACTTTGACTCGAATATCTTCTGCTAAATCGATTCGAGTTGTATAAAGTTTTTGTTTAGAAACTGTGGAAACCATAATTTCATTCTCAGTGAAGTGTTTATTTAGTTTAAAAAATTAAGCCTGGGATCTACAACTAATTATTGCTGATTGTCTTCCTCTATTCTTGATCATTAGACAAGGTAAACAAATCCCTTTACAAAGATTATTGCAGGATTATTGACCGATTTAACCAAAAGCAATATCTAAAAACATCATGGCAACAAATCCAGTCATTATGCCTAATGTTCCTTCTTGAGCAATGCTTTCTCGGTCTATTTCAGGAATAATTTCATCAACAATGACAAATAACATTGAACCTGCGGCGATCGCCATTCCCCAAGGCAAGAAAGACTGACCAAAGTTAACAATGCTCGCTCCGATAGCACCACCAACTGGTTCAACTAAACCTGTGAGCAAGGATATTCCTAAAGCATACTTTACGGAATAGTTTAACTCTCTCAATGCTAGCGCTACCACTAAGCCCTCAGGCATATTTTGTAATCCGATGCCCAAAGCAAGAGGCAAACCATGACTAATACTACCATCGCCAAAACCAACCCCAACCGCTAAACCTTCAGGAAAGTTATGAATTGTAATGGCAATAATAAATAACCAGAGACGTTCAAAGTTCTCCGTAACGATTCCTTCTTTACCCTGCTGAAAATGTTCGTGGGGAAAATAATTGTGCATCAGCCAGAGTAAACTGGCTCCCACCACCATACCCATACTGACTATTAGAGCTGATTGTGCCTGGTCATACCCCAGAGCACCTGCGGCTTCTTTTCCTGGGATAATTAAGGAAAAGGCAGTTGCTGCCAACATTACTCCTCCGCCTAAGCCCAACAGTATTCCCTGCCATTTTTTGCTTAGCCGATCAGTGAACAAAATGGGAAGCGCACCAACTGCGGTAGCTAAACCTGCTCCTAAACTTGCGATCGTACCGAGATAGATTGTTCCCATAGTTTTATATTAGTAGGAAGATTTATCAAGATCTTCCTACACCAATGAATATCTACATTGAAGATGGTTATTTTAACCCTTTGATATATGCCAACATGGTATCTGCATCTGAAACTTCAAAAGGGTCAGTAGGACAATTATCGTCATAATTTGGTTCGATAAACGCTTTTTCGATCTTCATGTCATTCACTAACATCGAATAACGCCACGAACGCATGCCAAAGCCCAGGTTGTTTTTCCTCACCAACATCCCTATTTTGCGGGTAAACTCGCCATTGCCATCGGGAAGCAAAAAGACGTTTTTAACTCCTTGTTGTTTGCCCCACTGAAACATCACAAACGCATCATTAACTGATAAACAGATCACTTGATCTATACCCAAAGACTTAAATTCTTCGTAATTCTTCTCGTATCCAGGTAGATGAGTTGAAGAACAAGTTGGAGTGAAAGCTCCAGGAAGAGAAAATAAGACTGTTTTTTTTCCGCCGAATATTTCTTCTGAGGTCTTATCTTGCCAACGAAAAGGATTTGGTCCTTCAACGGACTCATCTCGTACTCTGGTTTTGAATACTACGCTGGGTACTGTATCTCTCATCTCTATTTTTTTGCTCCTCGTTTAACTAGTTTGTATTTGTAATCAATCTCAT